>JASIGB010000723.1:0-5172 GCA_030045355.1 Bryobacteraceae bacterium | reverse complement strand
ACCGTGAGGGAGCCGGACTCCCGCCTGCTTCGCTTTGTTGACTCATGAAATCTTTTGTAGCATTTGAAAAAGCCGTGCCGATGAAAAAAAAGCCGCAGGGCGCGGGCGTGCCGCTGATCGCGGTGGATCGCAAGGGCGACAAGCCGCTCCATCGCCAGATCTATGATGCCTTTCGCGCCATGATCCTGGATCGCCGGCTGCAAGCGGGCCAGCAGATCCCCTCCACGCGCGCATTAGCCGATGAACTGCGCATTTCCCGCATTCCCGTGCTGGATGCCTATTCGCAGCTCCTGGCCGAAGGCTACATCGAAAGCCGTTCCGGCGCTGGCACGTTCGTAAAAAGTTCGCTTTCAGACCAGTTTCCCAGCGCGCGGCCCGCCGTCGCGAACGTTGCGAATGATCGGGCCGAAAATGCAGTCTCGCGCGTCTCCCGCCTTCTGCCGGTGGAGCGCACGCCCTGGTTTCCAAGCTCGGGCGCCTTCAGCGTCGGCCAGATCGCCTACGATCATTTTCCTTTCCGTGTCTGGAGCGGCCTGGTGACGCGACACGCGCGGCGCGTTCACGCGAAATCGATGAATTACTCGGACCCCTTAGGCTCCGAGGACTTTCGCGAGGTCATCGCCGCCTATCTTCGAACCGCGCGCGCCGTGCGCTGCGAAGCGTCCCAGATCATGGTGGTCAACGGTTCGCAGCATGCGCTCGACATTACTTCGCGCGTTCTGCTGGACCCCGATACGGCCGCCTGGGTCGAAGAACCCGGTTACGAGCTGTTGCGCCACACCCTCACGCTCTCCGGTTGCCGCCTGGTTCCCGTCCCGGTGGATCACGAGGGCCTCGACGTCGCCCGAGGCATGGCGCTCTGCCCGGACGCGCGCGCCGCCTTCGTCACGCCTTCGCACCAGTTTCCGCTGGGCTCCACCATGAGCGCCGGACGGCGGCTACAGCTGCTCGAATGGGCGCACCACTCCAACGCCTGGATCGTCGAGGACGACTACGACAGCGAGTACCGCTATGAAAGCATGCCCGTGGCGTCCATGCAGGGCCTCGACCCCGGCTCTCGCGCCATCTACATCGGAACCTTCAGCAAGACCCTGTTTCCCGCGTTGCGCCTGGGCTACATCGTCATTCCTCCCGCGCTCGTCCCGCGTTTCACCGCCGTCCGCCGCGCCAACGACTTGTTCCCTTCGCCCCTCTACCAGGCCGCGCTCGCGGACTTCATCAGCGCCGGCCACTTCACGCGGCACGTCCGCAAGACGCGCCAGTTGTACGCCGAGCGCCGCACCGCGCTCGCCGAGGCCCTACACAAAGAATTCGCCCCGGAAATCGAGCGCTTGGAGATGGAAATTCTCGGCGCCGAAGCTGGGATGCACCTGGTGGTGACCCTGCCGCCGGAGCTTTCCGACCGCGCGATCTCTTTACGCGCCGCGCAGGACGGCCTGTGGCTCTGGCCGCTTTCTTCCGCTTACCTTGGCGCGCACGCCCGCCAGGGCTTCATTCTCGGCTTCGGCGGCACGAAAGCAGCGGAAATGGCGCAGCAGGTCCGGCGCCTGCGCAAAGCCATTCGCGATGAAAGTGGTCATCGCGTTTAGACCAAGCGATGAAAGTGGTCATCGCGTTTAGACAAAGAGTGGTCATTGAGCCCTTACCGCTCGCCATGTACCATTAGAAAACCAAGGTTTCAGGCCGGCTTCTGATTCCCGGCGCCGTCCCTTCGCGCCGGCAATACGAGCCTTTAGCTCCGTCCGCTCTGCAAAACGGCTCTCCGGCCCTTTTTGATCCAACTCGCAAAGTCTGCGAATTCTCGAAAGTCACGACCGTCAGCGATCGAGGAGAATTACTATGCTCAAACGACAGACACGAGTTTGTTGCGCGATTTTCGCGTATTGCCTCTGGCCCCTCATCGGCTACGCGCAGTCCACTTTTGGAGATATTCGCGGAACCACTCGCGATCCCGCCGGTCTGGCGCTTCCGCAGGCGCTGGTTACGCTGCATTATCTGGACGAGAACACCACACGCTCCGTCCTGAGCGACAGTAACGCCAGTTTCCTGTTCGAGAACCTCAAGCCCGGAAACTACACCATCACCGCCAGCAAGGACGGTTTTTCGGCTTCTCCCACCACCACGCTCGAGTTAGTCGCGCGGCAGAGCGCGCGCGTCGATCTTTCCCTCGCGCTCGCCCAGGTACAGCAAAGCATCCAGGTGGAGGCCGCGGCCGAGCAGATCAACACCGAAAATGCCACCGTCGGCGATACGCGCGGCAACGAACAACTGCTCGATATGCCTCTGAACTTCCGCGCCCAAACCACCAGCCCGCTGGCCGCGCTCGCGCTCTCGCCGAGCATCGTTACCGATAGCAACGGCAACATCGAAGTCGGCGGCGCCACGTATTCGATGACCGGTTATTCGGTGGATGGAATTTCCACCGCCAATGTCTCCGCCAACGGCTCCCTGCAAAATGCCTATCCGTCGTCGGAGAGCCTTTCGGAACTGAAGGTGACGGCCTTCAACAACAGCGCCGAATTCTCCCAGGTAGCCGACGTTACCTTCATCACCAAAAGCGGCACCAATCAGCTTCACGGGAGCCTGTTCGAGTACCTGCAAAACGACGTCCTGGACGCCACCATTCTGAACTTCTCCACCAAAGCGCCGAAGCGCTTCAACACGTTCGGCGGCAGCCTGGGCGGTCCCGTGACGATCCCGCACCTTTACAACGGCCATGACAAGACGTTCTTCTTCGTTGACTACGAAGGCAATCGCCGCCGGACGGCCAGCCCCGAGCAGGACCTCGTGCCCACACTCGCCGAACGCGAAGGCGACCTCAACGGTCTGCCGATCATCAGCCCAACCACGGGTCAGACAAGCAATGTGCTGATCGATCCCTATAACGGTTCTCCGTTTCCCAATAACACCATTCCGAAATCCATGCTGAACCCGGTAGCGCTGAATCTGCTGAACGGCTATTACCCGCTGCCCAACGTCAACGGCGGCAGCAGCTACAACTACGAAATCCTCCAGCCCATCCCATCGAATACGAACGGCTTCGACGCCCGGTTGGATCACTACATCACCAGCAACCAGCAAATCTATGCGCGCTTCAGTTGGAAGAACCTGCTCACTGACAGCGGGCAATCCGGACCCGTGAATCCGTTGCTGCCTGATGACATCGATACCGAGCACGACCGCAGCTTCATCGTGTCCTACAACTACACCATCAGTCCGAAAATGGTGAACGAGTTTCGCTTCGGTTTCACCACCAGTTTGATTAATCAGGATTTCCCCATTCAGGGCGCGGAGGCGGACGATTCGCTCGGCCTCACGGGCATCAGCTTCGCCAACCACCCCACTACCGGCGCTTTCCCCACCTTCAATTTTTCGGACGGTACGGGCTTCACGCCGATCGGCCGCGATAAGGACGGACCGGGCGCGTCGAAGACCTATCAATGGACCGATAATCTCAGCCGCACCATGGGCAAACACACGCTACGCATTGGCTTGGATGTTCGGCACGTCTTCTATGAAACCGTCGTCCGCTGGGGCCAATCCGACGATTTCGGAGCGTTCACGTTTAACCAGGGCGTCTTCACCGGCAGCTCTTTCGGCGATTTCCTGCTCGGCGCGCCCAACACTTCCTTCATTGTCGAGAGCAGCCCCAACACCAACGAACCCAGCGTTCAATGGGGGACCTATCTTCAGGATCAATGGCAGGTCAACGACCGGCTCACGCTGAACTTCGGCCTGCGCTGGGAACTGCTGCCCGAATTCACGGAAAATCAGGGCGATATCGCCAATTTCCTTCCCATCAACGGCGGCGAGGTGGTGGTACCGAACATTCTCTTGGATAAAACGGTTCCCTCCAGCCCGCTGCTCGAGGCCAACTACAACGCTTTTCTGGTTTCGTTTAACGCCTGCAGTCTCCCAAATCGAAATATGTCGCTTCCTTGCACGAACGTGGTAACCGCGAGCCAGGCCGGCCTGTCGCAGAGCTTGCGCAACACGTATTGGGGCGACTACGACCCACGCATCGGCATTGCCTTCCGCCCCTTCCGCGACAACAAGACGGTCTTCCGCGCCGGGTTTGGGATCTTCACCCAGACGCCCTTAGGCCAGTTGGCGTACGATTTCATCGGCATCCCCCTGGGAGCGCCCTACACCTACTCAAATAACAACAATGGTGTTCCGCTGTTCACTTTCCCGCAAACGTCTCCGACCAATCAGGCTTTGCAATACGGCGGGACCGGCTTCTACGACGGCATGAGCCCCAACTTCAAGGACCCGCAAACCGCGCAGTGGAACGTCACCATCGAACGCCAACTCACCTCCGCGCTGGCGGCGCGAATCACTTACTCGGGAATGAACTCCTACCGGATGAGCGTGAAGGAGGATTACAACGCCATCCCACCCAGCTCGCAGCCCTACGTGCCGAGTCCCTACGTCGACCCGCGCGCGCCCTACCAGAACTGGGACGAGATCAACTACAGCGCCAACGCCGGCTTTCAGAACTACCAGGGTTTGACTCTGGAGGCGACGCAACGGCTCTCCCACGGACTGTACTTTCAGGCCAACTATACCTGGGCGCACAATATCAGCAACGCGCAAGGCGACGCTCCCAACGGCTTTAGCTCGGAGAACATCTTGTTCATGCCGTCCTACGATCAATTCGATCTGCGGGCGGCGCGCGGAAACGTGGCCGGCATGCCCCGGCAGCGTTTCTTATTGACTGGCACGTATGAGCTGCCCTACGGCACCGGACGCGAGTGGTCCAGCAAGAATCGATTCGTGAACGGTGCGCTGGGGGGCTGGAACATCAACACCGTCACGCTGATTCAAACCGGACCGTACATGACACCCACCATCAGCCCGACGCTCGATCAGTCCAACACCGGCATTGTAAGCCGAGGCGGCATCACGGCACGGCCGGACGCCGTGGGCGATCCTTACTCCGGCGTCGGAGGAGATGTGATATGGAACATCGACGCCTTCGCCCCCACTCCCGCCGGAGCTGGGCGCATCGGCGACGCGGGCGTAGGTGTCCTGGAAGCGCCGGGCACGATCTCTGTCTCGGCCGGGTTGTCGAAAAGCTTCGTGGTCCGCGAGCGCTTGAAATTCCGTTTCGAATGCACGTTCACCAACGTTTTGAATCACACCAATTGGGCTCCCCCGGCCGCCGACATC
>JASIGB010000722.1:0-6697 GCA_030045355.1 Bryobacteraceae bacterium | reverse complement strand
CGATCATTGTAGCCGATCTATTTTGACGCCGCCGCGATCACCTCATAAGGCCGCATCATTTCGTTGTCCTCGTGTTCCAGCACGTGGCAGTGCCAGACGTAGCGTCCGGCGTAGCCTTCGAAGCGCACGATGATGCGTGTGACCATCTTGGGATCGGCGCGGACCGTGTCCTTCCACCCCGCTTCCTCGGGGGCCGGTGGCACCACCGGGCCTGTGTAGCGAACCTCCCCGGTGGCTTGATAAAAGAATGGCTCGAAGCGGCGCCGGTCCAGGATTTGAAAACGCACCAGGTGCAGATGGATGGGATGCGAATCGTCCGTCGTGTTGATGAAGGTCCAGATCTCGGTGCTGTCGAGCAGGGGATTCTCGGTCACCGGCATGTGCCAGGGCGTGTTGTTCAGCAGCATCTGCATGGATTCGCCCTTCAGCGTCAATTTTTCGATCAGCGCCAGCGGGCGCGTTTTCACCGCCGCGGATTCCGCCGTTTTCGGCACGGGCCGGAGCACGGCGGGGAGCGTACTGGTGTCGGCGCCTTTCGCCTGTCCGACGCGGAACTGCAGCACTTGAAATGCATCGTTCTCAAGCACGATCCGTTCGCCCGCATGCGAGGCGAAATCGAGGATTAGATCGGCCCGTTCGCCCGGCGCGAGCAGGGATCGTTCCAGTGCCACCGGCGCAGCCAGAAGCCCTTGGTCCGTTCCAATCTGAATCAGTTTTTGGCCGTTGGAGAGCGACAAGTGGAAGAACCGGCCGTTGGACGCATTCAGCACGCGGAAGCGATACTTGCGCGGCTCGACGTCGAGGAACGGAAAAGCTTTTCCATTGGCGATCATGACGTCGCCGAAAACTTCGGGGACCCAGGGGTGCTCCGGATCGCCCGAATCGGGGTAATCGAGCTGGCCGTCCTGTTTCAGCAGCCTGTCGCAGATCACGAGCGGGATTTCATACGGCCCTTTCGGCAGATTCAGCCCGTCTTCAAAATCGTTGCGGACAATATAAAGTCCGAACAGACCCGCATAAATATTGAGCCGGTTGATGCCCATGGCGTGATCGTGATACCAGAGCGCCGCGGCTTCCTGAGCGTTGGGATAAAAATACGTTCGCGACTTTCCCGGCACGTACCAATCCTCGGGGAACCCGTCGCTTTCAGGTGGCGCCTTGGCGCCGTGGACGTGCACCACGCCGCGCACTTCGGGCTTATCGGCCTCAGCGCCGTGCAAGGTGTGATCGATCGGTAGGAAATGCTTGGCGGGCAGTTCGTTCGGCCACTCGATCGCGAGCGGATGCCCGCTGCGGGTTTCGAACGTGGGACCAGGCGAAGAGGCCCCGTAACACCACAAGCGCGTAGCCGGCAGGTCGCGATGCAGTTTGCATTTCACCTCGCGCATCGGCACGCGGTAATAGGGAACATTGCCGGGGACCTTGCCGGCTGTTCCGGAGGGCCCGGCGCGCAATCCAACAGGCTTCGCGATCTCCGGAATGGGCAGAGCATCGACGAACTTGGCGAGCGATTCCGGATGGAGACCCGGCGCCGCGGAAGCTTTACGACCCGTAATCGCCGCCCAGCATGCCGCGTGGCGGACAAAGCTCCTGCGAGTCATTTATAAAGTGTAGATGGTTTACCGGGCGCGCGAAGGCTCGAACGCCCGGCTCCAATACAAGATCGGTATCCTTCGTTTACTTGGTGCCGTCCGCCGCCTTGAGCCACTTCGGCATGCGCTTGGCGATTTGCGGCGAGGCGCTCTGTGACGGATTCGTCGGCTCTCCGCTGGATTCGGAAAGAACGAGCGGCGTAGTATTGGGAGCCGCGTCGAAATCGAACATGTTGTCCAGCGGCCCGGCGATGGCGTCGAACGAACCTTGAATACGCTCGCCGTTCAGCCAGTTGTCCTCGATGAAGCGAACGATGGAGCTTTGATCCGTTACCGTATGGTCCACGAAATTCTGCTTGGCGTACGGCGAGATCACCATCATCGGCAGCCGAGGGCCGTAGCCGCAGCGGCCTTGCGCATGGGTGGTACCGGTCGCGGTGCCGGCAAGCGCCTCATTCGCCGCGCCGCAGGTTCCGTTGCCGGTGACCATGTCGGCCGCGGTGACGGACTGATTCACCAGCGGCGGCATCACGTGGTCATACCAGCCGTCGGAGTCATCGTAGTTGATGACGATAGCCGTGCTCGCCCAGAATGGCGTGCTCTGGAGGAAATTGATCACGTGGACGATGAACGTCTGCTCGTCGATCGGATCGGAATACCCCGCATGGCCATCTTCGAATCCGGGAGCCTTCAGATAGCTCACCGCCGGCATGTTGCCCGCGCTGACGGCGGTGTAGAAATCGTTGATGTCGTATTGGTGATTCGCCGCGTCTCCCTGCTGGCCGATCATCGCGGTGGACGTGGGCCGTGCGTGGTTTAGATTCTGCGTCGACTTGTAATATTGGAACGGCTGGTGGTGAGGAATGTAGTCGTCTTTCTTGGTGTTCGTGATCAGCGAAGTGGTGCTGCGGTTGCAACCGGTCGTGCCGTTGGGATTGGTGACCGTGAGGTCGAAGCCGCCCTCGAAGAATCCCCAGCTCAGGCCCGCGGCATTCAATAAATCGCCGATGTTTTTGCCGCTCATGCTGAACGTTTCCCCAGTGGTGGTGGAGCAAACGTCGCCGGCTGGATCGGCGTCGCTGATCACGGTATACCCGCCGCTTCCGTCTTCGATGATGGAGCCGGTTCCGTTGGTGTTATTGATGGCGCCGTTGAGCTGGCCCGAGATCACGTTGAGCGCGCCGTCGGTGGAAGGTCCGTAGTTGCTGCCATAAGAGTTGTCGCTCATGGCGTAGTGCTGCGCATAATTCCACATCGCCGTCACCGTGTTGCCGTCGTAGTAGCCCATCACCAGACCGGTTGTGGATCCTTGCGGAATGTTGCTCGGCGGCGGACCCGCCGTCCCGGTGCCGTTGGGGAACAGATCCACGATTCCGCTGTGATAGGCGATCTGCTCGGCCGTGTAGTCATGATCCTGGTCCGCGGTGGAGGCCTGCGAGCGATCTAGGCGGAAGGGCGCGCTGGCGCCGGTGCCGTTCGCGGAATTGGCAAGAGTGCCGGCGGCGGCGAGAAAAGCCGGGCCGAGTCCGTTGACGCTGGGCGTATTCGGGTATGCCCAAAACGCCGGCTCGCCCTCCGGATTCATTGCGTACGGATAAGTTCCGAAGTAGTGATCGAACGAGATGTTTTCCTGGAAGATCACCACCAGGTGCTGGATCGGCGTAGCCGGACCTGCGGTGGGGGCGGGTGTTTGCGCGTTCGCGGGACTCCCGGTGATCAAAGCCCCGGCGATCAAAGCCCCGGCAACCAAAGCCTCGCCGAGGAAAGTGGACAGACGGATTCGCATAGGTTTCCTTTCCAAGTTGTACAGCGTGAAATCTCCCTCGACCTGCTTTGAGGTAGAACGCTTGAGTATACGGAGGGAGTGTGAACGCTGAATGAATCTTCAGTGAACCGTTGATGAGACGGCTGTGTCGAACAAATGAACGGATGGCGCCGTCCGTCATTCAGGCAGCGCCGCTTCCGCTGCACCGGTCAGTGATGCCCGTGCTCGCTCGCGTGATGCTTGCTCGCCTCGTCGGAGTGATGCTCGGCGTGCGCTTCATGACCCTGTGCCACCTGCGCGTGATGACCGGCTGCCTGATGGTCGCCACGTTCGTGGTGGTCGGCCGCCGCCTGATGATGCTGGGCGGCATGCTCGTGATGTTCTGCGGCTTTGCGGTGATGTTCCGCGGCTTGTTGTGACATGGGATTGCCTCCGCGCTGGATCATATCCACGGCGAATTGCAACAGCGTGACAGTGAGGTAAAGAATGCTTTCCAACGTCCGGTACAGCGCTAAAATCGCAATGCGGCCCGCCCTAGGGGCTTTCCCTGCGTCTTGCGCGGGCAGCCGAACTCGCGATATCCTTCCGTTGTCCGGAGGTTCCCTGAAAATGAAGCCCCCTGAAATGAAAACGGCCCGCCCGAAAACCCTAGGCTTTGCGTTACTCGTTGCGGGGCTCGCGCTCGGCGCGATGCCGCTCGCGGCCCATCACTCCTTCGCCTCCGAATACGACGACACCAAGCCCGTGAAATTTTCCGGCGTGGTTACCAAAGTGGAGTGGATGAATCCCCACATCTGGTTCTACGTCGATGAAAAGAAGCCGGACGGGACGGTTACGCACTGGGCCATCTCCGGCGGCGCGCCGGGGCAGCTCATGCGGCGTGGCATAACAAAGGATGTGATCCAGGTTGGCATGACGATCGATGTCGAGGGATTTCGCGCCAAAGACGGTTCCAACAACGCCAACGGCACCAAGGTGACGTTCCCTGATGGACGCCAGGTGTTCACCGCCAGCGGCGAATCGGACTCCAAGGGCGACAGCAAGAAATAAGCCGGGGAGGAGGCCCACCATGAACAGACCACGTACCCTTTCCATCGCATACCGTCTTGCCCTCGGCGCGCTGTTCGCCGGGCTGGTTCTATTGCCGGCGCGGCCGCGGCCCCAGAACGCCGAGACATCCGATGCCAAGACATCGGACGCGGGCGCGATCCCGCGAACCCCCGACGGCAAGCCCGATTTCAGCGGCGTCTATGAATGGCCCAAAGCACACGGCGGCGATCGTTGCCGCTGCTCGGCCACCGTGTTCGATCACAAGTTAATGGCTCCGTTCAAAGCTGGCGGCGAGCCGTTCTTCGAACCCCCCAACGGCGACCCGCGCCACGATGAGCCGCGCGCGTTCTGCATGCCCGCCGGTTTTCCGTCCGGAATGCTTTCGGCCAACGCCGTCCAGTTCGTCCAAAACAAAACCTATCTGGTAATCGTGCACGAATTCCAGCGTATGACGCGCATCATTCCCTTGGACGGCCGCCCGCATCGCGAGGGGATGGAGCCGGGATATTTCGGCGATCCCGTCGGGCACTGGGAAGGCGATACGCTGGTGATCGAGAGCACCAATTTCAAGCGCTGGGGTTTGGACGACTATTACTACACTGACCGGAACCAGTACCGCATGCACAGCGATGCGCTGCGCACCATCGAACACATCCGCTGGCTCGACGCCAAGACGCTTTCCTATGCGCTGACTATCGACGACCCCAAGGTTTTCACCGCGCCCTGGACCCAGGATTTCACCATGGCCTACCATCCCGATTGGGACAAGGCGGGGTTGTACGAGTACGTGTGCGAGGAGAACAATCGCTGTCCCGGCGGCAAATGCCAGCCTGTTAAATGAGCCGCGACCAAATCGCACCGAGCCGCATCAGACTCTGAGGCGCGACCGCTGTTACAAAACTGAGCCGCGACCGAACGCCCTGTTAAGGGCCAAGGGGCGGTGCTAATAAGGAGCTCATTCAAAGCATGAACACCCGTAAGCTGGGCAGGTCCGGGATCGAAGTCTCTCCCGTTTGCCTCGGCGGCAACGTCTTCGGCTGGACCGCCGATGAGCCCACGTCGTTTGCCATCCTCGACGCCTTTGTGGACGCCGGCTTCAATTTCATCGATACCGCCGACGTCTATTCGCGCTGGGTGCCCGGGCACAAGGGCGGGGAATCGGAGATCGTGCTGGGCAACTGGTGCAAGCGCCGCGGCAATCGCAAGAAGGTGATCCTGGCCACCAAGGTCGGCATCGAGCTCGCCCCCGGCAAAAAGGGCCTTTCCAAAGCGTACATTCTGCGCGAAGTGGAGGACTCGCTTCAGCGCCTGCAAACCGACTATATCGACCTGTATCTGTCGCACATCGACGACCAGGGCACGCCGCTCGAAGAAACGCTCGAAGCGTACCAGCAGTTGATCCAGCAAGGCAAGTTGCGCGCCATCGGAGCATCGAACTACAGCGCCGAGCGGCTGGCCGAATCGTTCAGGATCGCCAAGCAACACGGCCTGCCGCGCTACGAATGCTTGCAGCCGCACTACAATCTCTACGAGCGCGCGGGCTATGAAAAGGAACTGGAGCCGGTGTGCGCGCGCGAAGGCATCGGCGTAACTCCTTATTTCGCGCTCGCCAGCGGATTTCTCACCGGAAAATACCGCTCGGAAAACGATCTGGCGCTCGGGCCGCGCGGCCAAATGGTGAAGAAATATCTCGACGAGCGCGGCTTCCGGATTTTGGCCGCCCTCGACGAAGTGGCCGCCAAGCTCCATGCGACGCCGGGCAAGGTCGCGGTCGCGTGGCTCATCGCGCGGCCCAGCATCACCGCGCCCATCGCGAGCGCCACCAGTGTCCAGCAGTTGAAGGATCTGGTGGACGCGGCGAATCTGAAGCTGGACGCGGATTCGATCCAGACGTTGGACGACGCCAGCGCCTACTGAAGCGCTACGGAACCCCGAACGCCAGCAGCACGTTGCCGCCTACGCCCGCCTGCACGCCCGGATAGCCTGAGGCGACGAACACCATTCCGTTGGCGATCACCGGCCCGGCCGAACCAATGGAACCGCCCTTCGCCGCGACGCCGTCCACAGTTTTGAATTCGCGGTCGGTATCGAATTCCCACAGTACTTTGCCGTCGGCCGTGGACAGCGCTCGCAGGAATCCGTCCCAGCCGCCCGAGAAAATCACGCCGGGAATCGCCGACACCGCGGCATCGTCGCCGCGCTTGCGGCCGGCGGGCGGTTCGAGCGGAGTGAACCAGCGGCGCTCGCCGTTGGAAAGTTCCAGCGCCACCACGCCACCGCTGTTCAGCCC
>JASIGB010000721.1:0-4130 GCA_030045355.1 Bryobacteraceae bacterium | reverse complement strand
CGGAACATGCGGGGTTTTCGGTGGCCACCGCGGCGGACGTTCAGGTGCAGGTGAACGCGCGGCAGCGCGTGGATCTCGCGATGGCGGTAGGCCAGGTGTCGGAAAGCGTGAACGTGACGGCTGCGGCTTCTCCGCTGAACACCGATACGAGCGAACATAGCCAGGTGATTGGAACCCTGCCGACGGTGGAATTGCCGCTGAACGGGCGCGATCCCACGCAATTGGCGCTGCTGGCGACCAACACGGTGGAATCGCCCATCGCGGTTTCGTTCGGCCCCACGGGCACGCCGCGTGAGGGCGCCTTTAACGTGAACGGCATGCGCAGCACCTACAATTTTTTCTTGTTGGATGGCATGGACAACACCGAGTACGGAACCAGCAATCAGTCCTATTCGGCCCAGGTGGTGCAGCTTTCCCCGGACGCACTGGCGGAATTTCGCGTGATCACGAGCAACTACAGCGCCGAATATGGACGCGTGGGAGGCGCGGTGGTGAACGCCGTGATGCGCAGCGGCACCAACCAGTTTCATGGAAGCGCATACGAATTCTTTCGCAACACCGATCTCAACGCCGCCGGATACGATTTCGGTTCTTCGACGTTCGTCAAGCCGCCGCTGCAACGCAACCAGTTCGGCGTGACCATCGGTGGTCCGTTCATCAAGAACAAGCTGTTCTTCTTCGCGGATTATGAAGGCATCCGGCAGTTGCAGCATTACTTCAACTACGATTCGATTCCGGACGGGCAGGATCGCGAGGGCATTTTGCCGGTGAGCGTGGTGGACCCGCTCACCAAAGTGGTTTATCCAGCCGGCGCTCAGATTCCGATCGCGACCTTGAATCCATTCGCTTACACCGTGCTGAATCAGCTTCCGGCGACCAATACTGGTTCCGGCATCAGCAACAATTACGCGGCGCTGCTCCTGATCCGCGATTACGGCGACAAATATGACGCCAAGATCGACGGGCAGATCAACGATCGCATGACCGCCTTCGTGCGCTTCAGCCAGCGCAAGGACCTGGACTATTACCAGCCCGACATCGCGGGTCCGTCGGGCGGCGACGGCAACGGATATATCCACACCATCGATCAAAACGCGGCGGCCGGTTACACCTGGACCGTAACGCCCGCGTCGCTGCTCGAAGCGCGCTTCGGATTCGACCACGTGCTGGCTGGCAAATCGCCCCCCTATCTCGGCGGTCCCAGCATGGAAGAGCTGTACGGGATTCCGGGGCTGCCGACGTCGCCCGATCTCACCGGTGGGTTGAATTCGCAGAACATCAGCGGATTTTCGCAACTTGGACGGCAAACCAGCAATCCGCAATTTCAGAACCCCACGTCGTTCGATCCCAAGCTGAACTACTCCTGGGTGAAAGGGAAGCACTCGCTGAAGTTCGGCTATGAGTTCCTGGCGGTGCGAACCGAAATCCTGGACGTGAATCCGTTGTATGGGGAAGACCAATATACAGGCCAGTTCAGCAAGCCCACCTGTGCGGAGCTGGGCCAGCCCACCGGTTGCTCGATTGCGAGTAATTCCACTGCCGTGACCAGCTACAATTTGGCCGATTTCATTTTCGGCACTCCGAGCATCATCAATCTGGGGAACGATGCGGTGGTGAACCTGCGCCAGCACATCAACTCGCTCTACGCCCAGGACGATTTTCGCGTGACGCCGAAGCTGACGCTGAATCTGGGGTTGCGCTGGGAATACTCGACGCCGCTGTTCGAACGAGACAACAACTATTCGGATTTCGATCCGGCGACCGATACGATGATCAAGGCCACCGGCGGCAGCATGTACGACCGCAGCCTGGTGCATCCCGATTATCACGATTTCGGGCCGCGCATCGGTTTGGCTTATAGCGCCGATTCGAAGACGGTGGTGCGCGCGGGCTACGGGATCAGCTACGCGTTCTTCAATCGGGTGGGCAGCGCGCTCGAAGGAATCAATGCACCGCAAGCGCTGTTCGGCGTGATCAACCAGTCGATTCCCGCCGGTGGTGCGGTGCCGGCGAGTTTCCTCACCACGTACCAGAGTTTCACCACCGGCATCGACAATCCGGCCAACTTCAATCCGGCAAATTCGAACGTGGTGTACATTCCTTCCAATTTCAAATGGCCGTATATTCAGAACTGGTTCTTGTCGGTGCAGCGCGAGCTGGGTTGGGACACGCTGCTCGAAGTCGCCTACAACGGCAATCACAGCCTGGATCTGCCGATTATCGCCGACTACAATGAAGCCGCGCCGAATGCTCCGGGCGGAACGCTGGGCTTGCAGGCGCGGGAGCCGATTCCGAGCTTTGGACCAATCACCTGGGTGGATCCGGCGGGCGACAACGATTACAACGGGCTTTCGGTTCGGCTGGAGCATCGCTTTGGGCACGGGCTGTATTTGCTGAATTCGTTCACCTGGGGCAAGGCGTTGGGCGATTCCGAGCAGGCCCTGGAATACTTTTCGGGCTACTACGAAGCTAATCCGCAGAACATCCATGACCTGGCGGCCGAGCGCGGGCCGTCGAGCTTCGACGTGAAGCTAAATAACGTGACGAGTGTGGTGTACGAGCTTCCGTTCGGCAAGGGCAGGCAGTTCGCATCGAGCGTGAATCCGTTCGTGGATGCGATCATCGGCGGCTGGGAGCTGAACACGATCAACACAGCGCACACGGGCCAGCCGCTGAACGTGTTCTACAGTCCATCGGCGGCCAATGCGGTGAGCGGGCTTTCCAACGATTATCGCGGCGAGCCGTTCCTGCGACCCAACGTGAGCGGAAGCGCGATCAGCCAAAGCACGGCGCAGATGATCAACACCTACTTCGCCGGATACACCTTTACCACGCCGCCGGCCGACGCTCCGTTCGGCGATCTGGGACGCAACGCGTTTCGCGCGCCGGGATTCGAGGAATGGGATCTATCGGTCAACAAGAACTTTCGCATCCATGAGGACATCCACGTGCAGTTCCGGTCCGAGTTTTTCAACGTGCTCAACAACGTGAACTTCGGGATTCCCACCACCATCAGCACCAGTTCGTCGTTCGGGCAGATTCGCTCGACCTACCCGGCGCGGCAGATCCAGTTCGCGCTGAAGGTGCTCTACTAGCTCATTTGCCGGCGAACTCGCCGCCGAATTTGACCGTCGAATCGACGCTATAGACCTTGAGGCCCGCGGCCACCGGGCGCAGCATCTGCAAAACAATGGCGTCGCCGATTGTTTTGACGCTGAAATGGGTGCTCGCGCCGCGATGCACCGGGAACTGGCGCGTGGCGTAGGGCGGGACGAGAACGTCGAAGGAATCCGAGCACACCAGCTTCAGCTCGTCGGTCGGATGAGCATCGGTGGGAACCGAATATAGATTGCCTTGGGAATAGCACAGCGAGGCCTGCGCGGCGCGTTCGGAGGTGTTCACCACGGTGATCATGTTCGCGGACATGTCCTCGATGTCGCCGGAGAACCAGGGATTGCGCGTGGGATAAGAAAGCTGGCGGGGCGTGCTGCGCAGTTGATTTTCTACGGTGCATTCGCTCAAGGCTGAGACGGCGATCACGGGCGTCAGGTTGGGCGAGGGAATGTGTTCGCGAATCTTGACCCATCCGACGCCGGATTCGTCAGTGATTTCGAGACGCGGCGCGACGTGTTCGCCGGGCGCGAGGTGCACGATCATGGAAGCCAGGCCGTCGAGGCCGACCAGGCCGCCGCCGGCGCGGTGCGCTTCGAGGTCAACGGTGACGGCGCGATCGCCGAGATTAGAGAGCGTGATGGTGGACCAGCAGGTGGGGCCGTAGTCGAGGGAGGGGAGGATGCTAGTGACTGCCCGCTCCTGGGGGCGCGCGGTTTCGGCCGCGGGCTGCTTTTGGCTGTTGGCTTTTGGCTGTTGGCTGCCGGGACCGGCCTGGCCCGCGGCGCAGGCGGCATTGGCCAGCAGGACCAGTAGAGGCAAGAATCGGGCCATCATTCTTCTTTTCGGCTGTTTTGCGGCAGAACACCAGTCGTGGCCAGGGCGGCCAGTATTCTTGCCTGGGCGCGGCGCATGGCCGTCTCGTCGGGATGCGCGATGCGCGGCCAGAAGAAGCCTCGTAAACCGTCCTTTTTGCGGCGCGGGACGATGTGGACGTGCAGGTGCGGGACGCTCTGGCT
>JASIGB010000720.1:0-8554 GCA_030045355.1 Bryobacteraceae bacterium | reverse complement strand
TCCCGCCCGGCGCAAGGCCAGATGCCACACCTTCGTGAACCTTCTCTGGTGAGTGCCTGACTTCCTGTCGCTCGGGAAAAGATAGGGGCTGGGCCCAGAAACGACCAATTGACTGCGAAAGGCCTCTACCGCAAGTTCAGTCAGAGGAACTTCTGCAATTCCGTTGGCCGTCTTCGAGTCCGGAATCCACACTGTCCAGTTCTCCAGGTCGATCTGGTCCTTCTTCATCGGGATCAGCTCCTTGTAGATCCGAAGGCCGGCCTCCGTCACTATACGGATCACGTTGCGGAGATAGTCCGGCGCGCTGAACTCGATCTTCTGTTGCTCGCACCAAGACATGTAGTGCGGCCGAAACAGCCCTTTCACAGCGACCGGGAACTCGACTCCGGCACATGGATTTGACGGCAGCAGCTTTTTCCGCACGGCAACATTCAGAATCCTGCGCAGCACTCGGAGCTCCTGGTGCACCGTCGCTGGCTTCAATGTTCCGTGCTGAACGCCATCCAATTCCGTCCTGATCCGGACTCGGTCTTGGAGCCGACGGCGCAGATAATGCTCGATCTCGCCGGACGAGATATCACCAATCGTGCGAGAACCAAATGCGTGCTTCAGATGCTTGGTCGCCCGCATATTAGCCTCGTGCGTCTTCTCGGCACGGAAGGGTGGCTGGGAATAATGCTCCAGAAAATAGTCCACCCAAGTTGAGAATTGAAGTTGCTCGCCTCTCCGGACGATCTCAAGAATCTTGTCGTCCCTGGCTTGCAGCCGCTCGCGCAGTTTTCGCTGGGCCTCCTGCCAGTCTTCGGTAAAGGCCGATTCCCGAATACGCTTCCCATCGCGGTTGCGATAGGTGATCCAGAGAATCTTTCCATCATTGCGTTTGTAAACCGAACCGTCATGCTTACTTGGTCTTGCCATTCCCAATCTCCTGTTTGAATTGAGCGCGGAAGGGCTCCAAATCCGATTTCAAGAACCGGATGTTGGGGCCCATTACGCGGAGATGGGGAATCTGCTTTCGCTCAACCCAAAGATACACCGTTTGCGGACTGACGCCGAGAAAAATGGCGGCCTCCTTAACGCGCATCGGGATCTCAGCGGTATAGAGCGTTTTCGGCAGGCGATCAGCGGGTTGGAGAGACGAACGTACGCTCGTATTGTGTGACTCCACGGAAGAGCTGTTCATTCCTGTAAATCAGAATAGGCTGCATCCAGCAACGCGTCCAATGTTTTGTTGTCCGGGAGCAATCCGCCAATCGCATCATGGCCCGTGCCGCACATTGCAAATGCTCGCGCGCCATCGCCCAGGCGTTCTGGGGCAACTGCGTTCCCGATCCCGAACTGTCGGCTGCCGTTTGCTCAGGGATTCGCTGATTCGCTCGAAGCTGTACTGGTATCAGAAGTGGTTTACTCATCGTGAATGCCGAACAAACGAACAAACTCGGTGAATAGTCATTAGGTCGCGCGCGAAGACATGGGCTGCGTCACAATCCTCGTTACAGTTCAAACTGGCAGTTTGGGAAGACGACTTTAGATTGACAATAAACGACATGGCGTTTTGTCGGTTTGGTTTTGGCGACAGAAACCACCCAGTTTTCATTCTGGGCATCGGGCGAGCGCTTAATGGTGTTCAAATGGTGTTCACGAGTTTTGGGGTTCGCCGAAGGTGATCACCACAGGATCAGGTGCAACGTCTAACGAGACAGGAACGTTTCTGATCGATGGTATCCGAGCGTCACCAATCTCCACGAATACCGCAAGCAGACCAAATATCTGTGGCGTCAACTGCAGCTTCTCGGAGCTACGTGGACTAATAGCGAAAATGAGCTCGTGAAACCCACCACCTCGCCACGTTGCTCGGTGAAGATCGCGATCTGGCCGTCCTGCGCAAGACGCTCGCCGCCGATCCGCTCATCTTTGGCGGCCATGGCATCCTGAAATCCGCGTTTGCGATCATCGATCGGCTTCGCGGCGAAATGGAGCTCCAGGCGTTCGTTCCCGGCCACGAGATCTACCGGGACCAGCCCAGGACTTTCAACAGCCGAATTCAGACGTGGACGCAATAGGCATTCGGTAACACGGCCCGGCGAACCCGCGGCGAACCACCGAATAGGGCAGCCTCCAGCCGGTCTTCGTCCCAATCTTCGCCATGCGGCCAAGTTACTCCGGCAGCTTCGGCTCGTTGCAAATACTCGTGAGCGGTTCCCGGGCCGATCGAACAACTGCGGGCGATCGCTCGCGGCCCTAAGCCCAGTTCAAATCTCAATCGAAGAACTTCTTTGATCTTGCGCATGGATTATGTTCCCGGGAACATGTAATGTGCCCAGCGAATGGTTACGGAGCCTGCGGCCTGAGTCCTCCGTTAAGTCAGAATCGGAACTTCAGCGCCGCCTGCATTTGGCGAGGCGCCATCGCGCTGACGATTTGACCGAAGGTGGTGTCATTGACGTTGCCATCCACTGTGTTCGGACCGAAAAACTGAGGGTGATTAAAGGTGTTGAAGGTCTCCATGCGAAATTCGAGGACCTTGTTTTCGGTAAAGTGCGTTTCCTTCAGCAGCGCGATGTCCCAGTTGTCCATGCCGGGGCCGTAGAAGAAGCGGCGGTCCGCATTTCCAGGCGAACCGAGCGCTGGCAGGCTAAACAGCGAAGTATTGAAATAAGGCTTGCCGCTTGCCGGGTTCGAATTGAGATCGAGCGGGCCCGGCGCCACGTTCAAATCCGAAAATCCGACGCCGTTGACGCCGTTGTTGAAGCTGCCTATGAGAGCCGTGTCGTTGGGATTGATGAGCGTCACCGGCAGGCCGGTACTGAAGCGCGTGATCCCCGTGATGGCCCACCCCTGGGTGATTCGATTTGAGTGGCGGAAAAGTTCTGCGAACGGCAAATCATAGCGATAACTGGCGACGAAGTTTTGCCGGATGTCGAAAGACGAAGGCGCGCGCGTAAGGTTGTAGTTATAGGGATACACTTGCTCGCCGAGGTTCGAAGCATCGTCCAGCGATTTTCCGTAGGTGTAGCTGCCGAGAACGGTTAAACCGCCACTGGTATGTTTCAGGCTGAGCTGAAGTGAATTGTAGGCCGAGTTGCCCAGCGCGTCGAAGTAAACATCGGTCCCAAAATCGTTACCGAAGGGCGAGCGGGTGCCGTTAACCACCTGGCCGTTGCTTCTGGTGTAGACCACGTTTTCGCCGAAGGGTCCGCATGTTGGAGATCCCGCTACAACATCGCTCGGCTGGCTCAGGCTTAGGCACAAAGCCGGATTTCCCGGATTGGCCGCTAGCAGCACCAGCAAGTGATGACCCTGGCTGCCAATGTAGCTGGCGTCGAACACGGTGTTCCTTCCGAGCTGCCGTTCGAGGGAAAGGAAATAGTTTTCCGAATAGGGATTCTTGTTTCCGGAATAATACGCGTCAAGCCCATTGATCGGAAGGTAGGAGGACCAGTTCACGTTCGTATCTGGATTCTGCGGCGATACGCCGTAGGGCGGGACGTGAACCGGGAACTCCTGGGGATATACCGTTCCGGTTTCGGTGCCGATGAACGGATCGGAGAACAACGGCGGCTCCGGACTGGTGTATGTGAGGCCGTAAGGTGCATTGCCTGTCTCAAAGGCCAACGTTTGTCCCTCGATAGCCGTGAAGAATCGGCCGTAGCCGGCGCGAATGCTGCTGTTGCCAGGGCCGCCCGTCAACTTACGTAGAAATCCATCCTTCCAGGAAGGCGAATAAGCGAGACCCAGCCTGGGCGAAAAGTTGTTGTAGCGGGTAGGCGCGACTGTTGATGGCACACCCGGATCGCCTGGAAACACCAGACCCGTCGGAGCTCCCGGAAAGACCTGCGATTGTTCGCCCAGAATCAGTGTCGCGGTTTGGTTGTGTTCTTCGATCCACGGCACGATCAGGTCCCAGCGGACGCCATAGTTCAACGTGAGATTGGAAGTGACCCGCCAACTGTCTTGCGCGAAAAGGCCAGCGTAATTGGATCGCTGATAGAAGGCGGGCGAGAAAGCCTGACTGTACTGGTTGGGAAATCCGAGGAGGAAATCCGCAAAGTCCGAGCCGGTTTGATATCCGGTGAATTGAAACTGCCCGTTGGCCTGCAGATCCGGCAGTATCTTCACGTTTTCAAGCAGGTACTGCCCGCCGAATCTCAGCGAATGATTTCCCATGACCTTGGATAGGCTGTCCAGGACTTCATAGTTTCCGTCGGTTTGAACAAGATTGAAGGGACTGGTGCCGAAGTTGATCTTGTTGAACACGATGGACTCAACTCCCTCGATCGAAGGATCGCCCGCAACGATCCCAGTGAAACCCTGGGACGCAAGGCTCGGCCCGATGCCGCCTTGCTGCTGGCCGAGATTGTTGAAGTCGCGCATATAGCTGAGGCGGAATTCATTCACGAGCGTCGGGCCGAAGGTCTTGGTATCGCTGATATCGGCGAGTTGGGACCGGCCATTGGAGAGTGCGTTGAAACCAGGAACGTTGGCGCCGCCCTGCTGAGTGGGGTAGGGATTGTTCAAGCTGTAATTGTCGATGAAATAGTAAACCGAGATGGCGCCGAATCGCTCGGTCTGGGCATCGACGCGCATCGAGCCTTTCCCATCATTGAGCCGCTGCGCCAGAGAACTGTTTGAATACTCGTTGATCCCCACGTTTGGCAAAGGGATGTATTGCAGCAGCTTTTGCGCGGGAACCGACCAAACCGATTGCGGAATGATCGCCCCAGGGAAAACGCACTGATTGCCAGACGCGCACCCCGGCGTGTAATAAGGTTCGCCGGAGGAAACCGTGTAACCCAGCTTTTGGCTGAGCAAGGTCGCAGCGTACGTTCCCTGGACAGTCCCAGCCAGCTCACTCGCCAGATCCGATAAATTGCCCGTGCGGTCGGCCAGCGACGGAACCGGCAATAGTCCAGTTTCAATCCCTTCCACGTTGAGGGTCTCCTGATAATCCGCGAAGAAGAAGATCTTGTCCTTCTTAATGGGCCCACCGAACGTTCCTCCAAACTGGTTCTGTTGATAAGCCGGTACGGTGAGATCGAAGAAGCCGCGCGCATCGAAATCCGTGTTGCGCAGAAACTCGAAAATCGTGCCGTGAAATTGATCCGTCCCGCCCTTGGTCACCACGCTGATCAATCCACCGGAGTAGTTGCCGTATTCGGCGTCGAAATTACTCGTCAGCACGCGAAACTCAGCGATCGAATCCAAATTGGGAATGATGGCCGCGCCTTCGGCAACTCCTTCCTCCACATTGGCGCCGTTCAAGATGAATCCGTTTGCGGATTCCCGCTGGCCGTTCACCGAGAAGAGACCGGGATTGAGACCACCCGAGACTGCGACGGCGCCAAAGCTTCCGCCGGATGATGTGCTTGAGGTCGCGGATGTACTTACCGGCGCTACGCCCGTTTGAACCGCCAGCAGATCCGTATAGCTACGGGTGATGAGAGGAACCTGGGTGATTTGCTGGCTGGTAATGGTTTGGCCCAGCTGCGTGTCGGACTTCTCGACTTCCACTTGCGTAGCTTCCACGCTTACATTCACAGTCTGCGTTTGCGCTGCGAGTTGTAAGGTCACGTCCACTTGCGGGGCACTGTTGACGTCGATCATGACGCCGGTGCGGCGATATGGCGTGAACCCTTCGGCGCTAATTTCGACGTTGTATTGCCCGACCGGGATTGCAGGAAAGGCGAAAACGCCCTGATCGTCTGTCTTAGTCTCCTGCTTCGCTCCCGTGGCCGAATTCGTGACCACCACCGAGGCTCCACTGACGAACGCCCCGGTTGGGTCCTTCACAGTGCCCGTGATTCTCCCACCCACCTGTGCGAGGAGTACAGAGGCCATCGCCGCCGCGAAGACGATTCGAAGTTTTGAAAACATGAGGTCTGTATACGTGAGATCCAGCGCTCTGGGAACCCACGAAGATGGCTTTAAATGGGACTCTTCTGAGCAATCAAACTCGTGGGCCAACCGTCCGATTAATCGTCTGTTGAATCGACTGACCGGCCTAGAGCTTTTACAGAAGATCGCGATAGTTCTCGAGTGCGAAGCGGACCAACTGGCTGCGGTTGTTCACTTCCGCTTTCATGAATAGCTGTTGGAGGGTATTTTTGACGGCGCTACTGCTGATCTCCAGACGCGCCGCGATATCGGCATTCCTCCGGCCCTCCATAACCAGCTGCAGCACCGCTGTCTGACGGCTGTTCAGGTTCAATCGTCTCGGGGCGCTGCCGTTCTGTGAGCTGGGCGAAATGGTCTGGGGCTGTTCTTCGGAAATTTCGGCGATGATGGCCGCCAGCTTCCGGGCACTGGCTTCCTTGTAGGTAGAAAACCAGATCTCAGCGGGAACGGTCTCGCCGGTACCTCGATGCACCTGACACTGCATGGATGTGCGAATATGCATGGCAACATCCGCGTTCAACGCGCTTTGAAGCTCCGGCACAAAGGCGCCAATCGATTGCCCCAGAAGATTCAAATCCCGGGGGAGCAATAGGTCACGCGCGGCCTGGTTTGCTAGCTCAACCACACCGGTTTGGCCGACCGTGACGATCGCCGCCGGGCTGGTTTCGACGAGAGCGCGCAGCCGCTGCTGCGATTCTACGGTGAGCCGACGGTTGCGCACCAGCTCAGAGACGAACAAACCACAACCTGCGAGGGCCACGGTCTCGAGAATCAGCCGGCCGATCCGCCACTCGGAATCCAGCGAACTAAAAGCTTCACTGAAAATGCCGCAAACGACTCCAAGTACGACGATCACCGGTCGCGGAACGAATCCGGCGGCAAGCATGATGGGAAACAAATAAAGGAAGCCGAGCGATACGTACGGCACCGTCCACCAGTCCACCAGTGCGATGGCGACGATCATGGCAGCGGCCGCGCTCAACACAGGTATGCGGTTCGGCGGACTCCAGACCTTATCCAGAGAAAGCATTTGTTCCCCAAGGTAAGAATTATGAAAGTGATCGTCGATGACTGCCACGCAATCAAATGATTAAGGCAGTTCTTTTTTAGACCAATCGGGTCATTGGACACCCGTCGTTAAAGGCGTGGGCGTTTCCAATTCGCCGTCCCCAATTGAAACCAAGTATTTAGACTGTCGAAGTCGAAAGATTGGTATAGGTGTTGCCGCCAGGGGCGTTATAATTGCTCGCGTCGTGAATTGCGCGGAATATAAGCGCCTCGTAGCCGTACACCTGCAAGCCATCGCTGCATGGAAGCAAACATTCGACGATCCAAAAGCGTGGGCAAAAGCTTTAGAGGCGGAACGCGCTATCGAAGAACACTGCAGCAAACATGACTGTCTGGGAATGCAACATTCATCGCAAGGACTCCGGAGCTAGTATGTCGCCGTAATCAAAGCGGCGGAGGTGAGGACGGGGTTTCTTTCAAGAGGCCGATCACAGCGACCACCGCGTGTTACAAACTTAGTGCTTACTCGAATTCTTCCCCCCGTGGTCACCGCCTTCCGCCTTTTCTTCCGCGGGCGCCTCGATAGCTCGCTTGAGATACTGGCGCTACGCTAGAAGCTTGCGGCGCTCAGACGTAAACGCCCGCACGAGCCGACGGCAGACTCGAGGAGCTCAGGCATGCCGCCCGATCCGACGGTATTCTGTTCCCCCAAAACCCTCCGAGCAGCAGATACTCTATCAGGCCGGCTGGTCAACCCACATCAGATTGAATACGAGGCGTTCAAGTTGACAACGTCACGATCCTGGGAACCAGACTGATTTTCGTTGTGGCTACACATCCACGGCGCTTAGGTACTGCGGGCCGACCCATATTAATTAAGCCAGAAAGATTTATTATCTAAAGATTTACTTAAACTAAGAGAGTAATGCTTTTGATCTATGCAATCGCTCAGATTCGATCTATTGGTAGGATGGCGTCTTTGGATCTGCGCTCGAAGTATTGTCAGAATCGAAAGATCCTTCCATCGCCAGTCGCACAAGCTGGCTGCGCGTTTTTACTCCGGCTATTCCAAACAGGCGTTGAACGATGTTCTTTACGGAACTTTCCGATAGACCCATACTGTCGCCAATCTTCCGATTGGATAGACCCTGAATGATGCCCTCAAGTACATTTCGTTCGCGTGCCCCAAGGGCCGAGCTTTCCTTGCCATCGGTACGGCTGCGGGGAGAGAAGAGCTGCTCGGCCATGGAGCGGATAATCTTCTGATCGATCCACACTTCGCCCTTGGCGACAAGCTGAATGGCAGGGACCAGGCGTTCGAGCGCCTCGGATTTCAGGAACACACCCGTTGCGCCTAGCTTCAGCGCCAACGCCAACCTCCGAACGTCGAGACTGCCAGCCAAGATCAGAAATCGGCCCTCGAAGCCTGCCTGGCGGGCAGCCGGAATGAAGTCGTCCCCGCATTTGACATCCGCGTCCAAATCGAACAAGATCACGTCAATCGTTGTATTACTCAATGCCGCCAGCGCTTCGTCGCGAGTCCCACATTCGCCGACGACTTGAAGGCCAGGTTCCGAAGCGAGGTATCGGCCTAAGCTTGCCCGGAACAGCGCAAAGTTATCGACCAAGAGGACCCGAACTGGATTGCCGT
>JASIGB010000719.1:0-3069 GCA_030045355.1 Bryobacteraceae bacterium | reverse complement strand
GTCCATTACTCTATCCACTCTAACGTAGTCCCCACCAAGACACCGCCCAGGATATGCGCCGCTTCGCGCTCCACCAGTTGCAGGATTTGCTCAGCGTGGGCGTGATCGCCGGAGACGGTGACGGCGGAGACCAGCGCCCGCTGCCAGACATCCTGATAATCGATTTCCGCCACCGCGACGTTGAATTTCGCCCGCAGGCGGTCCTTGAGGCTTTTAACGGTGTGGCGCTTGTCTTTGAGCGAATGCGCGTCTTCGATGTGCAATTCCAGGGTCAATACACCGACACTCGGCATCTCATTACGCCATGGTCTCCACGGCGACGCGCTCGGTGGCGAAGGCTTCGATGATGTCGCCCGGCTTGACGTCCGAGAAATTCCGCAACGTCACGCCGCACTCGAAGCCGCTCTTCACTTCGCTCGCGTCGTTCTTAAAGCGCTTGAGCGAATCCACCTTGCCGGTGTAAACCACGATGTTGTCGCGCAGCAGCCGCACCTCGCTGTCGCGCTTGAGCAATCCGTCCAGAACCATGCAGCCGGCCACGTTGCCGACCTTGCTGATGCGGAACACCTCGCGCACTTCGGCGCGGCCTTGGTAGACTTCCTTGAACACCGGCTCCAGCATGCCGGTCATGGCGCGCTTCAGCTCGTCGGTGAGTTCATAGATGATGGTGTGGAGGCGGATATCCACTTTCTCCTGCTCGGCGAGAGCGGAGGCGTTGCGCTCCGGCCGCACGTTGAAGCCGATGATGATGGCGTTCGAAGTGGAAGCCAGCAGCACGTCGCTTTCATTGATGGCGCCTACGGCGCTGCGCAGCACGCGAATCTTGACCTTGTCGTTGGAAAGCTTCTGCATCATATCGGTCAGCACTTCAGCCGTGCCGCTGACGTCGGTCTTCAGGATGATGTTGAGCTCCTTGACCTCGCCTTCCTTCAACTGTTCGTGCAGTTGTTCGAGCGTCATGCGGCCGCTCTTGGCCATGGCCACGTCGCGCGCTTTGGCTTCGCGATAGATGACGATCTGTTTGGCCTTGGCGGTGTCGGTGACCACCTGGAACGTGTCGCCCACTTCCGGCAGCGATTCCAGGCCCAGCACTTCCACCGGCATGGAGGGTTCGGCGTCGCGCAGGGAATCTCCACGGTCGTCGAACATCGCGCGGACTTTGCCGAACACCGACCCGCAGATGAAGTAATCGCCGACGTGCAACGTGCCGTTGCGCACCAGCACGGTGGCTACCGGTCCGCGTCCGCGGTCGAGATTGGCTTCGAGCACGTTGCCCACCGCCGGACGGTCAGGATTGGCCCTGAGATCCTGCATATCGGTGACCAGCAGGATCATTTCGAGCAGCAGGTCGAGATTCTGTTTGGTCCTGGCCGAAACCGGGACCATGACGGTATCGCCGCCCCAATCCTCGGGAACGAGCCCACGATCGGAAAGCTGCTGCTTAATGCGTTCCGGTTGCGCATCCGGCTTGTCGATTTTGTTGATGGCTACGATGATCGGAGCGCCAGCCGCTTTGGCGTGATCGATAGCTTCGATGGTCTGCGGCATTACGCCGTCGTCGGCCGCCACCACCAGAACCACGATATCGGTGACTTTGGCGCCGCGTGCGCGCATGCGGGTAAACGCTTCGTGCCCCGGCGTATCGATGAATACGATCCGGCGCCCGTTCTTTTCGACGTAATACGCGCCGATGTGCTGCGTGATCCCGCCGGCTTCCTTGTCGGCGACGTTGGCGGAGCGAATCGCATCCAGCAGCGAGGTTTTCCCGTGATCGACGTGTCCCATGATGGTGACCACGGGCGCGCGCTTCACGCGGTCCGCGCTCACTTCGGTTTGTTCGATCTCCTGCGTGCTCTCTTCTTCGTAGCTGACCTTGTTGGTGGAGGCCCCGAATTCGCGCGCCAGATCCTCGGCCATCTTGACATCGAGGTTCTGGTTGATGGTGGCGAAAATCTTCTTTTCCACCAGCTTCTTGATCACCAGGTTGGCTTTGATGCCCAGCTTCTCGGAAAGCTCCTTGACCGTGACACCTTCGGAAATCGTGATTTCCCGGTCGATGGGCGGCGGCGCCGCGGCTTGCTCGCGGCGCATCGGCATGCGCAGCCGTCCCTCTTCCTGTTCCTGTTCGCGATGACGGTCGCGCCCGCCGGGTTTCGCCTGGTGGCGCCGCTGCTGTTCGGTGGGAGGCGGCGTGGCCGGTTCAGCGCGCAAAGGCGATGTCGGATGCAGCGTCCGGGGACGGCGAAACGCTCCGGGCGCCGCGGGCGCCGAGCCGGGGACGCCGGGGCCGCGCATCACCGGCTGGCCGGGCCGGATAGGCCCACGATAGATCGGCTGGCCGGGCACGGGCGTCGCGCTCCGGCTGGGGATGCCCGGCCGGGCGGAGGGCGGCGCTTGCCCAGGCATGGGCCGTTGCTGCTGTTGCAGGCGTGCCACCATATCGGGCCGCGGAGGCACCACGGGACGCGCGGCAGGTTGTCCGGCGAGCGGCGGGCGCGACTGCGGACGCAACGGCGTTCCAGGAGTCGGAGCGGCCGGTACCGCCCCAGGAATGGATGATCCCCCGGCCTCGGCAGGAGGCGCCGGGGTAGCACGAGCCACTGGCTGAGCCGGCAACGTGATCGAGGCGGGCGGCATGGGCGTAGCGGGCGTAGCCGCCGGCATCGGCTGCCGCGGTCCCGACAGGATTTGGCCGGGACGAGGCGCGGGCACAGGCCGCGCAGGCACCGGACCGGTGCGCAAAGGCGGATGAATCGGCGCGGCGCCCGTCGACAGCGGCGGACGAAGCGGCGCCGGCCGTCGCAGCGATTCTTCCGGCATCGGCGCCGAGGCCACCGGCGCGGCTTCGAGCGCGGGCACGGGCTCAGATTCGGGGATCGCGGCGCGTACCGGAGCTTCGGGAGCGGCGATTGGAGCCAGCGGCTCCTGGCGGATCGCGGTCCGGACAGTCTCCACTTCTGGCTCAGCCAGCTCGGCCGCCGCTTCGGGTTGGCGACGCGGAACTGCACCGTTTTCCCCATGCACCCTCTGCCGGATCAACTCCGCGACAGGCTCGTCGATCGAGCTGGA
>JASIGB010000718.1:0-3541 GCA_030045355.1 Bryobacteraceae bacterium | reverse complement strand
ACGATAAATAAGTAGCTAAGACCGGCGCAAGCGGTCCTGCCATCACGCGTGTGAAAATTCAGCCGTTCAGGCGGCTGGGGAGATCGGAGGGCGCCGAGAGCTCCCGCGCGCGCGACGATTCACCGCGTGTGACAGACGATGCACCGCGCGAAAATAACGAGCCTTGGCGGCGGGGATGGAAATAGAAAGCCGTTTCGCTGCGTCGCCTACGTCGATGCCATCGAAGACTCGCCAGTGGAGGATCTCCTCGTAAGCCGGATGCACTGACGTCCCGGCGCCATCCCCTCACCTCGTTCCAGGCGATGCTGATCAACCAGGTCTTGAACTTAGATTCGGCGCGGAAGTCCGCGAAGTGAACGAACGCCTGTACGACCGTATCCTGCGCGATGCCGGCCAAGTCAAATTCGTTACCGGCCAATCGCAGGACGAATCGATTCAGGGCGCTAGGACTCGGTTCGAGCAGTTGCGTGAATTCCTGCTGCTGTGGCATGTTAGTTTCCTTGCGTAAAGCGCAGGTGCACTTGCGCTGCCAAGCGTAACTGATTGAGTATGCGCGCCATCCAATCAGAAGGTGTCCACGGAAGGACGCGCACCCGTCAATCATCGTCCTCCGCTTGCCGTGTCTGGCATAGAATCCTGGCAAATAACCTCCGGCTTCACAGAGGCAGTCTGGCTTGACGCCGCAACGGCAGCGCGAGCACGATGCTATATCGTTCGAGCGCACCCCGTATAACTATCGCGACTTCGGCGGCAAAGCGAAAACGAGATACGCACCCACGGCTGGCGCTTGTGGTTTCCCGCCATCGATGCGAACCGGCGGATTGCTTTCCCCTTGTGCTGCGCAAAGGGCGATATATTCTCGTCCGGCGATCTCGTACACCGCGGGCACGCCTTCGGCTCCGGCCGGCAGATCCTTCTCCCACAAAACGCGCCCCGAATCCTGATCGTAAGCCCGGAATTTGCGGTCCGAGGCGGTTGCAACGAACAGCAGCCCGCTGGCCGTGGCCACGATGCCGCCCCGCGGCGACAGCGAACCGGTCTCCGGGTGGCCCTGTTCCGCAAGCCCGTTCACACCCCCATCGGGAACCTGCCATTTAATTGTGCCTGTGTTGAGATCGTACGCGGTGATCTGAGACCATGGCGGCCCGATGGTCGTCAGCCCGTTCGTCATGACCATGAAGTCGTAAGGTGCATCGTAGCGGGGAAACTCACCCTCCTCGGTGATGAGAGGTCCCGGTAGGCCGGGCAGACCCAACGATTGCCCGCGGGATTTCTCGCCGGGAAGATTCAGCTTGATGATAGCGGGCCGTTCCTTGGAGACCACGAACATGAGGCCGCGGTTCGGCTCGACGGCCGAGCTTCCCCACGTCGCGCCGCCGGAATTTCCCGGCATCTGAACGGTTCCCTGCCGGCTGGGTGGCGTGAACAGGCCCTCATTGCGGAACACCTTGAACTCCTTCCGCATCTCGGCCTGTTCGGCCTCCGTGATGTACGGATTAATATCTTTTTCGGTGAACGATTGTCTTGCAAAGGGCGGCGGCTTGGTGGGGAACGGCTGCGTGGGCCAGGCTTCTTCACCGGGCACATCCGACTTCGGCACGGGCCGCTCCTCCACCGGCCAGAGAGGCTCGCCCGTCACGCGATTGAACACGAAAAGAAATCCCTGTTTTGTCGGTTGCGCGACGGCATCCACAGATCTTCCATCGTGCTTCACGGTCAACAGCCGCGGCGCGGTGGGTAAATCGTAGTCCCACAGATCGTGATGCACGGTCTGGAAGTGCCAAATTCTCTTGCCCGTGCGCGCGTCCAGCGCCACTAAGCTATTGCCGAAGAGATTCTGGCCGTGGCGATTGGCTCCAAAGAAGTCGTATCGCGCCGTGCCGAATGGAATGTAAAGAATTCCGCGCTTCTCATCCACAGATAGCTCGTTCCAGTTGTGGACGCCGCCCCCGGTTTTCCAAAAATCCTTGGGATATGTTTCATAGCCGAACTCGCCCGGATGCGGGACCGAATGAAATACCCACACCAGCTTTCCGGTGCGCGTGTCGTAGGCATGAACGTCGGCGGGCACGGCCGCATAGTTATCCCCCCGCGCCGGCAGCGGCATGATAAACAGGTTTTCGAAGATGCGCCCGGGGTTATTGGTCTGGAGCGGCTTGATTTGATCGATGTCCCGGTCTAAGCCGACTCGAATGTCCACGCGGCCGTTATCGCCGAAGCTCTGAATCGTTTCACCTGTCCGCGCGTCGATGGCCGTCAAGTAGCCGGCGTTCAAGTAAAGCAAGCGCCGATCGGACCCATCCTTGCTCGCCCAGTAATTAATGCCCCTTTGCGTTACGGCGCCGGTGTTGGGATGGGTCCAGCGTTCCTTACCGGTCACGGCGTCGAGCGCAACAATGGAGTTGTTCTGTGCCAGCACGTACATGGTGCCGTCCACAACGATCGGGTTAAAAAGGTGATTGCCCTTTTCCCCGGTCGGATACGACCATGCGACCTCAAGCTGATTCACGTTGCCTCTGTTGATCTGCGTCAGGGAGGAGAACTGCTCTGAGCCAGAACCTCCCAGATAAACCGGCCAGGAGACGTCCGCGGCGTGTGCCCACTGCGCACTCGATGCCAACACCAGAAGGAGAGTTGCACGCATGGAGCAAACTTATCACGTGCGCGAGCGTCGTGGGATCGGCGCCTGGTGACCGTAAGTTTGCGATCATGTATGGTCGTGAGGCGAGTCACCCTGGTATTGCTGCCACTCTGCGCGCTGGCGCAGGATGCGGGCCTGACGGTCATCGGCAAAACCGTTCTAGAGATTCGTCAATACGCTAATCAACACCAGCAGGTTCGTGGAGGCATCCCGCAGGTCACGGTCGCCAAGCACGAGCTCCGCGACTGGGTGGAAGCTCGTCTCGCGAGTTTTCCGCGGGGTGGGGATGCCGCGGCGCTGGCTGAAACTTTATATCGTGGCCTCAGCCAGGCGAAGCTGTTCTGCGATAAGGATTCCGATTGTTTCCCAACCGCGCTCGGTTTTCTGGATGAGATTCAGATCCAACGGCAGGGGGATTTCCTCATTTCACTGACTGCCGTGGGCATCGGAATTCGATGTGGGTACGATTATTCCGCTTACATCTATCATTGGACCGACGGTAAGTGGGAGCGCATTTGGGACAACGAGCAAAACGACTACTCAGCCGGCGCTTATTTCCCTCAACTGCTCCATTCCGTTCAGATCTCCGATCCCGGTCCCGACGGCAAACGGCTGATCCTCACGCTCGGCACTCAGGCCGGGTGCCTGACTTTCAAAGACGTCTACTACCGGGTGTGGCGGCTCGGCACTGAGGCGCCTTTGCTGGATAGACGCGAGTTGCTGTACGACGAGGGCGATCCGCCGGTGTGGGGGACAATTCAACCGGATGACCTGCGCATTGAATTCTCGGCGGGCGGCGGCGGTTCGGGCTATCCGCACAAGGCAGTGCGGCACTTCCAAATTCACGGCACAACCGTAAAGCAGGTAGATCCAATCGCACCTAAGCCTCGCGATTTTGTC
>JASIGB010000066.1:0-3054 GCA_030045355.1 Bryobacteraceae bacterium | reverse complement strand
CGCCCGGCGTGGGAGCGATATACGGCGAAGGCTACCTCATGGACCGCGAAGGCCGGTTTACTCGGGCGTTCCCCGCCACCGAACCCTTCAATTTATGGAGGCTCACGTATTTGTCCGATTATGTTTTGCAGCAATCCACGTTTTTCCGCCGGGCCGCTGTGGAGGAGGTGGGCTGGCTGGATGAGGACCTGCACTACGCCCTCGATTGGGATCTGCTGATCAAGCTGGGCAAGCGATTCGGCCTGCAGTGTGTGCCCGAGTATTTCGGCGCATTGCGCGAGTATCCGGAAGCCAAGAGTTTTGCCGGCGGCCGCGCGCGCATTGAGGAAATTCGCCGCGTGCTCGAGCGGCATACCGGCCTGAAGCGTGCGCCGGGCTACTGGACGTACGGGCTCGCGAGTCTGTACGAAACGTGGAAGCAACGCTGGGAGCAACGCCGCCCCATGTGGTTAGGGAAGATGGGCAGTTCTTGCGTCCAGATCGCCACGGGAGTTCCGATCATGCTGATCCTGCGCCACGCTCAAGGGTTGTATCCCGACCGCTGGGCATCGGATCGTCTCAAATGGATGCTGCCCGAAGGCGCGGGCGAAGTGGTGGTGCGGGGGAGCGTGTCCGATGATCCGCGGCTCTCAGGACAAGTCCTTGCGATTCGCGCCGCAGGACTCGACCTAAGACACGAGCTGGGACGTTGGCCCGTGGGCCCCGGCGATTTCGAGCTGCGGTTCGAGCGGCCTAAAGGCGGCCAGGGCCCATTCGAGTTTGAAATCCACGCTGCCCGCTACATGCGGCCGCGCATCGGCTCAGAGCTGAGCTTTCGCCGCATGGCGTGGATGGTGGATGCGATCGAGTGGGCGCGCGCCTAGGCGGGGATTATTTGCCTGTTCCGGGTGCGACGAAAAAATCCCAGACCTGCATGTCCACTTTTTCCATTGCGTATTGCACCACGGCGTATTCGCCCGGTTCGAGCGGGTTTTGTGGCCAGATCTTGAACACGTCGTCGCCCACCTGCTGGCGAAAAATCTCCACCAGGTCCGGGTGCTGGTCAGTCTGATTGATCACCGGCTCGATGGTCAGCTTTTCCACCACGCGATTGCCTTTGTGCTCGCCCATGCGCACAATGCCGAAGCGCTCCTCTTCGGAAAGGCGCATGTAGAATTCCGGCGTGCGGTTGGCCGTCCCTTGCGAGGCGTGCGGACCATCCAGTTCGAGCGTCGCCTTGCCGTTCACCATGGGCACGGGAGAAATGATCCTGAGAACCTTGCGGCCCTTGTCATTGACGACCTTCGATTCGCCCACCTTGAGCGGCGTGAGCTTGGGGAAGCCCGCGGATTGTTCTTCAATCAGGTACACGCCGGGATCGGGCGGAATACTCGCGATCTCGCGGCGCGATTCGCGCTCGGCATTGTTTTCTGCGGCGTCGGCGGCCTTGTCGGCGCTCACGGCGTCTTCGTGGGCTTTGATGACAGCCTTGGTCTTTTCCAGATCCACCAGCGACAGCGGAACTTCTTCCCAATCGTCGCGGTCCAAGCTGTAGAAGCGCACGCGATCGCCTTCCACGTGGTATTCGCGAACCAGTTGATCGCTGCCGTCCTTGAAATACAGCTTGACGTTTTCCGCGCTGGCCGGCAGGCGGAAGAGGAAAGCCGCCAGGCAAAAAATGAAAATCGAAAAACAAAGCTTGCGCATGGCTAGCTTTCCGCGGGTTGCAAGCCGACGCTGCGCAAGAGCAGGAATTGCGAGAGATTCTCCGAACTGAGCAGCCCGAGCAGCCGGTCGTCTTCCATCACCAGGACACAAGCGCCGGAGTGCGCCATCAGGGGCAGAACGTCGGAAAGGTCCTTATCCGGCGCCACGCTCGGAAATTCGCGCTCCATGTAGCCAGCGATGTAGGCATCCGGACCCTCGCGCGCCATCCCGCGCATGAGTGCGTTGCGGCCCAGCAGACCGAGCACCTGTTCGCCGAGAACCACGGGGAAATCCTGCTGCGAGGTGGAGAGCAGCAGATTCGCGGCTTCCCGGATCGTCGACCCATGCGTGAGCGTGCGGTATTCGGTCATCATGGCGGCCCGCACCGGGATGCCTTTGGTGAGCGACCGGCCGCGCGACGCGGCACCCTCATTGGCCGCGCCCAGGTAAATGAAAAAAGCCACAATGGTCAGCACCGGCAGGTTGAAAATGCCGTACAGCCCCATGCTGATGGCGAGCATCCGCCCGGACCACGTCGCGATGCGCGTGGCTTCGTACTCGGATTTCAACCGCGATAGCACGGCACGCATCATGCGTCCGCCGTCCATCGGGAACGCAGGCAGCAGGTTGAAACCGGCCAGAATGAGATTCGCCAGCGCGATCCGGTCGGCCAGATTGGCATCCGAGGGCCGCGCCAGCGCGAAGAAATTGACGCCGCGCTTTTCCGAATGATACAGCACTGCGAAAATCAAGGCGGCGATGATCAGGTTGACGGCAGGTCCGCTGAGGGCGATCCAAAATTCCTCCCAGGGCCTGGCCGGGCGTTCCAGCTTCGCCACGCCGCCGATCGGATACATGACGATTTCGAGCGTGCGAATGCGGCACAGGGAGCTCACCAACGCGTGTCCAAACTCGTGCAGCAGCACGGATCCGATCACCGCTAGCACGAAGAGTGTATAAGTGGCCGGAGATTGGCTGGTGCTGAGGCCGAAGACAATCAGGCAGATCAGAACCAGAACGAAGGTGAAATGGAGCCGAATGGGAACGCCCATCAACCGCACCGAGCCAACCGAGCCCGGTGCGGCAGCCCTTGTGCTGCCTTCCTGTGCCAAAGTTCCTCTAGCAATGATTTTGACACAGGATTTCGCGCGCCCGCGCCGGCTTACCCGGATTTCGCCAGAATCTCGTAGACCGGCTTGTTGTCCGCGTAGACTTGAAATTCGCGGACCCTGCCTTCGCGCACCACCACGCGCCAGGCCGCGGGGATCTGCCATCTGTTTTCCGGGGTCATTTTCCCGTTGAGGCTGACCGTCCCGCCGGCCGAACCGAACGCCGCCACCGTTTCGCCGTCATGGAACATGGCTTCGT
>JASIGB010000717.1:0-8096 GCA_030045355.1 Bryobacteraceae bacterium | reverse complement strand
GAGAAAATCGTCCACACCGGCTTCGGCGGCGATGGCGGCGGCGGTCAAGGGGTTGTCGCCCGTGATCATAACGCTGCGAATGCCCATGCGGCGAAGCTGCGCGATGCGCTCCTTCATGCCTCCCTTGACGATGTCTTTAAGGTGAATGATCCCTAGCAAGCGATGGCCGTCGGCGACAGCGAGAGGCGTCCCGCCGTTGCGCGAGATGCGGTCGCTCATTTCCTGGAAGTAGCCGGGTACGTCGCCGTTGCGCTCCTTCACGAAATTGATAATGGCTTCGGTGGCGCCCTTGCGGAGCTCGCGGCCTTCGAAGTCGACGCCGCTCATGCGAGTGTAGGCGGAGAACGGAATGAAACTGGCGGAGCCTTCAGGAATGTGGCGGCCGCGCAGTCCGTATTTTTCCTTGGCGAGCACGACCACCGAGCGGCCTTCGGGCGTTTCATCGGCGAGGCTGGAAAGCTGCGCCGCGTCAGCCAACTCTTCGTCGGTCACGCCGGTGATGGCGAGGAACTCGACGGCCTGGCGATTGCCGAGCGTAATGGTTCCGGTCTTATCGAGCAGCAGCGAGTTGACGTCGCCGGCCGCTTCCACGGCTTTGCCGCTCATGGCGAGCACGTTGTGCTGCATGACGCGGTCCATGCCCGCGATGCCGATGGCGGAGAGGAGTCCGCCGATCGTTGTGGGGATCAGGCAGACCAGCAGGGAGACCAGTACGGCTACGCTCGGAACGCTGCCGGCGTGGGCCTGCGCGACGCTGAAAACGGCGTAGGGCTGGAGGGTGACGACGGCCAACAGGAAGATCAGGGTCAAGCCGGCGATCAAGATGTTGAGCGCGACTTCGTTGGGTGTCTTCTGGCGCTCGGCGCCTTCGACCAGCGCGATCATGCGGTCGAGGAAGGTTTCGCCCGGATTCGAGGTGATGCGGATTTTGATGTGATCGGAAAGCACGCGCGTGCCTCCGGTGACGGCGCTGCGGTCACCGCCGGACTCGCGAATGACCGGCGCGCTTTCGCCGGTGATCACGGATTCGTCGACGGTAGCGATGCCGTCGATGACTTCGCCGTCACCGGGGATCAGGTCGCCCGCGTCGCAGCTTACGACGTCACCGGCGCGCAGCGCGGAACCCGTTACGTCCTCGATTTTCCCGGACGAAGTCACGCGATGGGCCGTCGTATCGGTCTTGGTTTTGCGCAGGCTGTCGGCTTGCGCTTTGCCGCGCGCTTCGGCCATGGCTTCGGCGAAATTGGCGAACAGAACGGTAAACCAGAGCCAGAGAGCGATCTGGATGCCGAACTTGATGGTAGTGGCGCCGACGGCGATGTCGCGGACCACGAAGATGCTGGTGAGAAACGCGCCCACCTCCACCACGAACATCACCGGATTCTTGGCCAGCGTGACTGGGTTCAGCTTCACGAACGAGGCCTTGATCGCGCGGTTGACAATGTCGGGATCGAACAGCGGCCGCGACCGGGCCAGCTTCTTGGGAAGAAGCGAAGTGGGATCTTCCTGCAGCGGCGGCTCGGGCGTAACGTGTGGCGTTGTAGTAACCGTGGACATGCTTAACTCCCCAGCGGCAGAGTGATGAATGAAAACAACTTGCCGCTTTGCATCAAATAATGTTCGACGATCGGACCCAGCGAAACCGCGGGGAAATAGGTGAGAACGGCGATGATGATCACCGTGCCCACCAGCAGGCCCACGAACAAGGGGCCGTGCGTCGGAAACGTGCCGCTGGTGACAGGAATCTTCTTTTTCGCGGCCAAGCTGCCGGCCGCGGCGAGGATGGGGATCAGGAACAGGAAGCGGCCAATCAACGTGGCCAGGCCAATGGTCAGGTTGTACCAGGGCGTGTTGGCGTTCAGCCCGCCGAAGGCGCTGCCATTGTTGCCGGTGCCGCTGGTGTAGGCGTACAGGATTTCCGAAAGACCGTGCGGACCGCTATTGTTCATGTTGGCGATGGCGGCGCCGGGCGGGTTCCAGTATCCCTTGGCCGCGAAATTAGCCTGGGAGGAGATGGCGCTGAACACCAAAATGCAAGCGGAGGTGACGATGATGGCGAGCATCGCCATTTTCACTTCCTTCTGCTCCAATTTCTTGCCCAAATACTCCGGCGTTCGGCCCACCATGAGGCCGGCGATAAAGACGGCGATGATGCAGTAGATCAGAATGCCGTACATGCCCGCGCCGACGCCTCCGAAAACGACGATGTCGGTCATCATGTTGAGCAATGGAACGAGCCCGGCGATGGGCAGGAGGCTATCGTGCTGATTGTTGACGGCCCCACAACTGGTGTCCGTGGTAATCGTGGTGAAGAGAGCAGAGTTGGCAATCCCAAACCGAACGTCTTTGCCCTCCATGTTCCCGCCAGCTTGGTTGGCAGTGGCGGCGGTCTGAATGCCGAATTTGGCGACATTCGGATTGCCCTGCTGCTCAAACCCATAGCAGACAAAAACCCCGACCAGGAACATGACCGTAAAGGCTGCGAAGATCGCCCACCCCTGGCGCGTATCGCCGATCATTTTGCCGAAGGTGTAAGTGGTGGCCGCCGGAATCACCAGGATGAGCCACATTTCGAATAGATTGGTGACCGGCGACGGATTCTCAAAGGGATGAATGGAATTGGCGCCGAAGAAGCCGCCGCCATTAGTGCCCAGCTCTTTGATGGCTTCCTGGGAAGCGACGGGGCCTTGGGTAATCACCTGCTTGGCGCCTTCGACCGTGGTGGCAGTGGTATAGGGCTTCAGATTTTGGATCACGCCCTGCGAGCAAAGGAACAGGGCGGCGACGAAGGAGATGGGCAGCAACACGTAGACCACCGAGCGGGTCATATCGACCCAAAAATTGCCCAAGGTCCGCATTTCATGCCGGGCGAATCCGCGGATGACGGCGATGGCGATGGCTAAGCCCGTGGCGGCAGATACGAAGTTTTGAACGGTAAGGGCCGCCATTTGAACAAAATAGCTGAGCGTCGATTCGCCCGAGTAAGCCTGCCAGTTGGTGTTCGTCAGGAAGCTGACTGCCGTATTGAAAGCCAAGTCCGGCGTCACGTTGGGTGTACCGAAATTCTGCGGGTTGAACGGCAGGTAAGCCTGAATCCGTTGCAGCAGATAGACCAAAAGGAAACCGAAAACGCTGAAAGCGAGCAGTGAAGCGGTGTATTGCGTCCAGCGCTGTTCGACATCCTCGCGAACGCCAGCTACCTTATAAGTCAACGCTTCCAGCCAGCGCAACACCGGGTGCAGGAAGGTACGCCGCCCCTCGAAGACGTTCGCCATGTACGCGCCTAGCGGCTTTACACACACCAGGATCAGCGCGAAAAAGATCACAATTTGTACAACTCCAGCGCTAGTCATAGCAATCTCCCCGTGGCTCTCCTAGAACTTCTCCGGCCGGAGAAGGGCGTAAAGCAGGTAAATGAACAACCCTAGCGAGGTAATGCCTGCGATGATATAGTCCATAGATTCTTTCCCTTACAGCTTGTCGCAGGCCTTGGTGAAGGCCCAGCAGACAGCTAGAAACACACAGCCCATGGCAACGTAGAACAGGTCAAGCATGACTTATTCCCTTTCTGTCACGACAACTTCATATCCAGCATGGCGCAATTTGGCAGCCAACCGTTTCTCGGCCGTCGGCCACCAGCGCCTGCGGGCGCCGACTACGACTAGCGAACCAGGCTTTAGAACCGATTTTAAGGTTTCCAGAGGTTCGCGGCACAGATAAATTGAGACACGCGTTTCGACACAGCAATGACTGGCAATGACGCGTAGGCGACGCTCATTGAAATCCACCAGAACGGGAGGACTGGTGAGCGGGAGCGGATAGGGGACGACCTGCGGCACGATCAACGTGATACGCGCTCCCAGGCTTTCGGCCAGATGGCCTGCTTCCTTGAGCGCGGCGAGCGTGGCGTCGACAGATGTGAAGACGACGGAGATTTCAAGCTTGGAGTCCGATTCTTCAGGGAACGGACGCGCCGGGACGCCGGAGTCCGGCGCAATCAACCTTTCCAGTGCGAGTGCCATGAATTCAGCCCTTCTGTTACGAAGTTAGGACCTGGTGGCTGAATAAGTCCTTAGGAAGAGATAAAAAGATTGTGAAGACGGGCTTGGGCCGAGGATCGGGATGGCCAAAGATCAGATTGGCCGAAGAATGGGTTGGCCGGAGATTGGGCTGGGAAGAATGGCCCCCGATCTGCTGGTCACTTGGGAATGTTGCATGCTGCGTAATTCCTCAAGCGCCTTTTCGTCCAACATCCGGGATCTGGTTTATTACACTATGCCCAAGCGCGTCGCTCTGTTCATTCTGATCACCTCGGTGGTTCTCGCCCAAAAGCCAAAGGCGGTAGCCGCAAAGCAGGAAACAATGGATTCCTGCGGCCTGGGGCGCCACAAGGATCATCCCTGCCATTGCGTGGAACACACCGAGAAGGTTAGGAACGAGATGATCCAGCAGTGCCGGGCTGGCAATTCCAACGACAAGGAACTGGCGGCGTGTCTACGCGCGATTCCGGATCACTGCACGCTGATCGAGCGCTACGGGAATTGGGCGCATGAGGGTGATCCTATGCCGGGACAGTGTACGATGGCTTGCAAACGAGGGCACTGCGATTGCGACGATGGGCCGCGCTGCCATATCGGACATGAGCCGCAGGACGATTCTGCTAGTGCGAAGGAGTAGACCCGCTCTCGCAGTGCGATTCTTCGGGGGACGGAGGCACCGCGGCATCGAAGGACGGCGGCTGAATAAGTCCTCAGGAAGGGGCAAAAAGTTGTCAAGAACGAAATTACGCGTGCACGAGCTCTGCGGCACGCTCGCCCTTCCACCGGAGGCGAAGACGATCCAGCGATAAATACACCACCGGTGTCGTGTAGAGCGTCAGCAACTGGCTAACCAGCAAGCCGCCGATGATGGTGATGCCGAGCGGCCTGCGCAGTTCTCCGCCCACGCCGTGCCCCAGCGCCAGCGGCAGCGCGCCCAGCAGAGCTGACAGGGTGGTCATCAGAATGGGCCGGAAGCGCAGCAGGCAGGCCTTATGAATGGCCTGGCGAGGCGACAGCCCTTCGGAGCGTTCGGCGTCCAGCGCGAAATCCACCATCATAATGGCGTTTTTCTTGACCAGTCCGATCAGCAGAACGATACCGATCAAAGCGATGATGCTGAGTTCGGTGTGGCACAGCAGCAGGGCCAGCAGGGCGCCCACGCCCGCCGAGGGCAGCGTGGAAAGAATGGTGATGGGGTGGATGCAGTTCTCATACAGCATGCCCAGCACAATGTAGACCGTGAGTAGCGCGGCCCCGATCAGAATGGGCTCATCGCTGAGCGAATCCTGATACGCCTTGGCGGTGCCGGCGAAGAAGGTTTGGATCGTGTCCGGCAATCCGATCTGGCGAGCGGTGGCCTGGATGGCGTTGACCACGTCTCCCAACGCCACACCCGGTGCGAGGTTGAAGGAAATGGTCACGGCGGGGAACAAACCCTGGTGATTCACCGCCAAGGGAGCCACCGAACGCGCGAAATGGCTGATGACGTTGAGCGGCACCTCCTGGCCCTGCGGATCCTGCACGTAAATCCCGCGCAGAAACTGCGGATTCTGCCAGAAACGCGGAGCCGCTTCCATGACTACGTGGTACTGATTGAGCGCCGTATACATGGTGGACACCTGGCGCTGGCCAAACGCGTCGTACAGCACGTTGTCGATGAGCTCGGCCGAAATTCCGAAGCGCGCCGCCGTGTCGCGGTCGTATTTCACAATCGATTGCAGGCCGCTGTTCTGCTGGTCGGTGTTGACATCGCTGATCGACGGCAGCCGCCGCAAGGCGTCCAGCATCGGCCGTCCATAAGTGGTCAGGACCTCGACGTTGTCGCCGCGCATGGTGAATTGATAGAGCGCGGCGCTGCTGCGGCCCCCGATGCGCACGTCCTGGTCGGCCTGCAGATACAGCCTGGATCCCTTGATCACGTTGAGTTGCGGCCGCAGCCGCTCGATCACGTCATAAACGGAAACCTTGCGCACCGCCAACGGTTTCAGTTCCACGTTCAATCGGGCCTGGTTGATGGTGTTGCCACTGCCGCCGCTGCCGCCGGTGTAACCGGTGACCGTGTCCACCGCCGGATCTTGCTGGACGATGTGCACCATCTTCAACAGATCGGTTTTCATGGATTGGAAGGAGGTGTCCTGGTCGGCAATCACGGTCCCGGTCAGAGAGCCGTTGTCCTGCTGCGGAAAGAAGCCCTTCGGCACGTGAACGTACAGGTAAACGTTGAGCCCGATGGTGGCAAAAAGGATCCCCAGCGTGATGGCGGGATGCCGCAAAACGCCATTCAGCGTGCGTCCGTAGAGGCTGACCATCCAATGGAAGCCCCGTTCGCTCGACCTGTAAATCCAGCCGTGGGATGCGTGTTCCTTGAGCAAATGCGCGCACATCATTGGCGTAGTGGTCAGGGAGAGGGCCATGGAAATCACGATCGCCACCGACATGGTCACCGCGAACTCGCGAAACAGCCGTCCGACGATGCCGCCCATCAACAGCAGCGGAATGAAGACGGCGATGAGCGACAGGCTCATGGTGAAAACCGTGGAGCCGATTTCGCGCGCGCCGCGCAGCGCGGCGGCGAAAGGCTTCATGCCCTGCTCCAGATAACGCGTGATGTTCTCGATCACCACGATGGCGTCGTCGACCACAAAGCCGCTGGAAACCGTGAGGGCCATGAGCGAGAGGTTGTCCAGGCCGTACCCAAGAAGGTACATGACGCCGAAGGTGGCGATCAGCGACGCGGGAACCGCAACACTAGGAATGAGGGTCGTGCGGCCGCTTCTCAAAAACACAAAGACCACCAGGACCACTAGCAGCACCGAGATCCCCAGCGATCTTTCAATGTCCCGCACCGACGCGCGGATCAATACGGTCCGGTCTCGCGTAATGTTGAGGTGGATGGAGTGAGGGATCGCAGCCCTGAGCTGCGGCAGAGCCGCCCGGATCCGATTCACGGTGTCGATAATATTGGCGCCCGGCTGCCGGTTCACGGTGACGTTCACCGAGGTCTGGCCGTTGGCATAGCCTATGTTGCGTACATCCTCGACCGAATCGATGACCTGCGCCACCTGGTCCAAGCGCACCGGCGCGCCGTGATTGTAGGCCACGATCAGAGGAGCATACTGCTTGGCCTTGAACATCTGATCGTTGGCCCCCAGTTCCCAGACATGGAATCCATCCGAAAGATGTCCCTTGGGAACATTTGCGTTGGCGTTGTACAAAACGCTGCGAACCTGCTCCAGCCCGATGCCGTACTTATTCAGCGCCATCGGATTCAGTTCCACGCGAACGGCCGGCAGGGCCGAACCCTGGGCCCACACCTGTCCCACGCCGTGGATCTGCGAAAGCTTCTGCAAGATGATCGTGGAGGCGGCATCGTAGAGCTGGCCGCGATCGAGAACGTCCGAAGTCAACGCGATTTGAAATATGGAAGCTTCCGAGGGATTCACCATGCGATATCCCGGATTGCTGGGAAGGTCTGTGGGAAGGTACCCGCGCGCGGCATTGATGGCCGCCTCCACGTCGCGCCCCGCGGCGTTGATGTCGCGGTTCAATTCGAATTGCAGGGTGATTGCCGTGCCGCCCAGCGTGCTGGTAGAGGTCATCTCGGTCACCGCGGCAATGCGTCCGAACTGTCGCTCGAGGGGCGTCGCCACCGAGGATGCCATCGTTTCCGGGCTCGCGCCGGGCAGGCTGGCCTGCACGAAGATGGTCGGAAAGTCCACCCGTGGAAGAGGCGATACCGGCAATAAGTTGTAGGCCGCCGCGCCTGCCAGCGTGATAGCGATCGTCAACAGCGCCGTCCCGACCGGCCGATGAATGAACGGCTCGGAGATGTTCATGCGCTAATCGCCCATCCCCGGTGGCAGCAACGCGAGCACGTATAGTGCGGCGCTAAGAGTTGGCTGAAGTTTCGTCCGCCCCGCGCGTGGTTCCCTAGAGGCGTCTCAGCTCCGATCCCATTCGGTGGTCACAATGCATTGCAGTGTCGATGCCCCGCGCTGCATTCTTTAACAGTATCAGAAACACAACTTTCCGGAGAAAGCGGATTGCGATTCAAAC
>JASIGB010000716.1:0-4927 GCA_030045355.1 Bryobacteraceae bacterium | reverse complement strand
CGCGCCGGACCCTGACAAGCGAACAAACCGGCTCGAATTGCTGAACAACCTTTTAGCACAATTCTCCACAATCGCTGACTTTTCGGAAATCGTCACAGAAAGGCAATCATGAAAAAACACGTGTACGCGTTCGGCGGCGGTTCCGCCGACGGCGACGGCAAAATGAAAGACACGCTCGGCGGCAAAGGCGCTGGCCTGGCCGAGATGAGCCGCGCGGGCATCCCCGTCCCTCCCGGCTTCACCATTTCCACTGAAGTCTGCAACATTTATTTTCAAAACAACAAGAGCGTCCCGAAAGAAATCGGCCAGGAAATCGACCGCGCGCTCGCCGGCCTCGAACACAAAATGGGCAAGAAGCTCGGCGATGCCTCCGATCCCCTGCTCGTCAGCGTCCGCTCTGGCGCCAAGTTTTCCATGCCCGGCATGATGAACACCATTTTGAACCTGGGCCTGAACGACAAGAGCGTCGAGGGCCTGGCCGCGAAAAGCGGCAACCCGCGCTTCGCCTACGATTCCTACCGCCGCTTCATCCAGATGTTCGGCGAAGTCGCGCTCAATATCGACATGAAGAAGTTCGACCACATCTTCGACGAGCGCAAGAAAAAGGCCAAGGCGAAGCTCGATACCGATCTTTCGGCGGACGGCCTCAAAGCCATCATCGCCGACTACCAAAAGCTCGTGAAAAAGGAAACCGGCAAAGCCTTTCCGCAGGAACCGCGCGAGCAGCTCGCCATGGGCCGCGACGCGGTCTTCCGTTCCTGGTGGGGTCCCAACGCGGTTACCTACCGGCGCATGGAAAAAATCCCTGATGAAATTGGCACCGCGGCCAACGTCCAGGCCATGGTGTACGGCAACCTAGGCGAAACTTCCGGTACCGGCGTCGGCTTCACGCGCAATCCCGCGACGGGCGAAAAAGTGTTCTGGGGCGAATTTCTGCTGAACGCGCAGGGCGAGGACGTGGTCGCCGGCATCCGCACCCCGCAGCCCATCGCGGAACTCGAATCCGTCATGCCCGACGCCTACCGCCAGCTTCGCGACATCACAACCAATCTCGAGAAGCACTACCGCGACATGCAGGATTTCGAATTCACCATCGAAAACGGCAAGCTCTACATGCTCCAAACCCGCAACGGCAAGCGCACCGGCGCGGCCGCGCTCCGAGTTGCCGTCGAAATGGTCAAGGAAGGCCTCATCGACAAAAAAGAAGCCGTGCTCCGCGTCGCCCCGCCGCAGCTCGATCAGCTTCTGCACCCGCTCTTCGATCCGGCATCGCTCAAGACATTGACCAAGATCGCCAACGGCATCGATGCGTCGCCCGGCGCGGCCGTCGGCCGCGCGGTGTTCACCGCCGAAGAAGCCGTCGAAGCTTCAGATAAGGGTCCTGTGATCCTGATCCGCAAAGAAACCACGCCGGACGACATTCACGGCATGGAAGTGGCCGAAGGCGTTCTCACCGCGGTCGGCGGTAAGTCGAGCCACGCGGCCGTGGTCGCGCGCGGCATGGGTTTGCCCTGTGTCGTTGGCGCGGGCGCGCTGCACATCGACGAGCACGGCAAACAGTTCACAGTGAAAGTCGGCCAGAAAGACATCACGGTCAAGGAAGGCGACTGGATCTCCTTCGACGGAACAACCGCCGACGTGTATCTCGGCCAAGCCAAAACCAAAGAGCCCGATCCCAATTCGCCGCTGTTCGTCGAATTCATGAAATGGGCCGACGAGTTCCGCCGCGACTTCGGCGTGCGCGCCAACGCCGACATCCCCCGCGACGCCAAGGCCGCCCGCGCGTTCGGCGCCGAAGGCATCGGCCTGTGCCGGACCGAGCACATGTTCTTCGCGGCCGACCGCATCCCGCACATGCAGGCCATGATTCTGGCCGAAGACGAAAAAACGCGCGAAAAAGCCCTGCAAAAGCTGCTGCCCATGCAGCGCAAGGATTTCGCCGGACTGTTCGAAGCCATGGACGGCTACCCGGTCATCATCCGTACGCTCGACCCGCCGCTGCACGAGTTCCTCCCCAAGCGTGAAAACCTGATGGTGGACCTCGCGCTGCTTCCGCATGCCTCGGGCAAACAGAAAAAGAAAATGTCGGAAGATTACGGCATCCCCGTGGGCGAGCTCAAGAAAAAGCTCCCGGCGCTGCTCAAACGCGTCGAGGATCTGCACGAGTTCAACCCCATGCTCGGCTTCCGCGGCTGCCGCCTGGGCATTGTCCACACCGAGATCACCGAAATGCAGGCCCGCGCGATCTTCGAGGCCGCTGTGCAAGTGGCCAAGAAAGGCGTCAAGGTAATTCCCGAAGTGATGATCCCCCTGGTCGGCTTCCAGCGCGAGTTAGCGTTGCAAAAGGAGATCGTCGAACGCGTGGCCAAGGAAGTTCTCGAGAAAGCCGGCATGAAAAATCTGAAGTACATGATCGGCACCATGATCGAAATCCCGCGCGGCGCACTCACCGCCGACCAGATCGCCGAAGTCGCCGAGTTCTTCAGCTTCGGCACCAACGACCTCACACAGACCACGCTCGGCATGTCGCGCGACGATTACACCAAGTTCTCGAAAAAATACGAAGAGCTCAAAATCTTCAAGGCCGATCCGTTCCAGACCATAGATCAGGAAGGCGTCGGCAAGCTGATCGAGCAGGCCGTTAAACTCGGCCGCACCACCAACCGCAATCTCGAGATCGGAATCTGCGGCGAACACGGCGGCGACCCGAATTCTGTCGAGTTCTGCTATCGCGTTGGCATGGATTACGTTTCCTGCTCGCCCTATCGCGTGCCGATAGCCAGATTAGCCGCCGCCCAAGCCGCCATCGCCGGCGCGGATAAAACCGAAGCCATGCGGACAGCGTAACGCTCGGTCACGTCCGGGCTAAGCTGATCCAATCCGTCGGTATTCAGGACTAACAAAAAGACTTAGCCCGCGGCGAACAGCTTTGCCGAAACCAAGCAAGATCGACCGGCCACGTTTGCCGTTGTATCGTCGGATTGTGTCGAAACGCGGCGGTGCCTTCCCGTCAAACAGCTACTGATTCCGATTCTGGTTCTGGTTCGGGTTCAGATTCTGATCATCGTCCGGAAGCTTCTCGCCCGGCTTCAGCAACGTGGGAGCCTTGTTGTCGCCGGCTTTGATCACGCCCGGCTTGTCTTCCGGGGTCTTCTGCGCTTTCTTATCTTCACTGTTCGCCAGCGCTTTGCGCTCCTGCTTGTCTTTCTTTTCCTCCGCCGCCAGCGCGCCGGAGCGCGTGTGCAGATCTTCCTCGGAAAGCTCCTTGCTGTCGGATGTCGTGTCGATGGCGTTCTTCAAAACGAATTCGTAGCGCGCCAGATCCTTAGGCGCGGAATCCTCGATTTTCTGCAGCGTGGTCAGCATTTCGCCCTCGGCCGACGCCACTTCCTTCATGCCCACGTCGATCGGCACGTGGCGCACCAGCGCATCGTCGGAAACCGTATCGATGGCTTCGATGATGTGCCCGTAGTCTTCGAGCGCATCGTGAATCAGCGCCGAGCGGCCCGGTTTGTCCTTGGCCAGGTATTGCTGCAACAGCGCCAACCGCTCGCGCGCGAACTCGATGTACAGCTTCAGCCGCAGGTTCGGCTCCTGCGCGTCGCGCACCCGGTCGACCTCATCCGCCGTCAGAAAATCGCGGTTTTGCGCCCAACCGCACGCGCCGCAGATCAGCAATATCGCCAGAATTCGCATACTCCAGTACCTCTACTTCTTCTTGCTCATGATATCGGAAAGCAACTGGTCATGAATGTCCGACACCCTCTTCAGAACCACGTCCACCTTGGAACGGAAGTCGTAATTCACGTCATCGCGAAACCCGCTCAAGCGGCGCATCAGCTCGCTCGTTTTCAGCTCCGCGCGCTTGTAGTAACGGCTTTTGCGCGGCGCCCCGCGAGCCTGCTCCAAGGATTCGTAGCAAAGCGCTACGGAATCCCCGACTTCCTGAATGTCGGCCGCTTCCGCGGCATCGTTCCCGGCCACGTAGGCTTGGCGCGCGGCGTCCAGTTTCTCCTCGGCATTGGCAAGCGCCAACTCCGACCTGCGATTGAGATCCGGCTCAGCTTTCACCGCCGCGAGATCGGCGAATGCCAGAACGACCACGATCGCGAATGTCATTTCCCGCCCGCCTCTCTTTGGAGAACCTTGATGCGCTGCTTCGCCTGCCAGTCCTGATTCGGATTTTGATCGTTGTCCATGGCAAGAAAACGCTGGTAGCTTTCGAGCGCGGGCTTGACGTCGTGAATCTTGTCCAAAACGATCGCGCGCAGGAACACATGGCCGGGTTTTTCGGCGTGCAGCGCCGCGATGCGATCCAGCGCCGCCAGCGCCGGCTGATAATTCTCGGCCATCACCAGCACTCCGGCCAGTTCGCTCCAGGCCTGCTCGGAATCGGGCTTGAGCCTGGTCGCGCGCTCGAACTCCATCGCCGCTTCGGGAAATTTGCGTTGATCGCGAATCAGGCGGCCATGCAGCATGCGGATGTCGAAATTATCCGGATCAGAAGCCAAAATCTGTTCCACCACCGGCTGCGCTTTGTCGGGCTGATTATTTTTCAAGTACGCTTCGGCCAGTCCCGCGCGATTGGCCTCGGTAGGCGATTTAGCGACCGCGATCTCAAAGCACGGAATCGCATCCGCGGCCTTGCCCGCCTTCAGCAGCAGCGTGCCCAGGCGTTCCTGCGCACCCGCATTTTCCGGAAACTCGCGATAGATCGCCATGGCCTGATCGGGCTGGCTGGCCTTCTCGTACATCGTCGCGAGTTCCAGCAGATCGTCGCGATAGCTCGCATTCAGCTCCGCGGCTTTATGAAAATGACCGGCGGCATCATCCAACTTGTTTTCGCCGGCGAGCGCGTGCGCCAGGCCCAGTTCTGCGTCGGGCGACGCCGGATTCAAGGCCAGCGCGGCCACATACTGTTGCTCGG
>JASIGB010000715.1:0-3954 GCA_030045355.1 Bryobacteraceae bacterium | reverse complement strand
ACACGGTCAGTGCGGCTTATCACGATCTGCTCGAACAGGGCTGGCTGGAATTGCGCCGCGGCAGCGGATTGTACGTTCGGTCGCTCGCGGCTTCCTCGGAGAGCCATCTCGACCGGCTCCTCGAGGGCGTCTTGCAAGCTGCCCGGCGGCAGAACTACGCCCCCGAAGAGGTATTGGAGCGGTTGCGGCAGATGGTGCATTCAGTCCGCTACGACAAGATCGCGATTGCCGAAACGGATCCGGCGATGCTTGAGATACTTCAGGCCGAACTCGGGGAAGCGCTTACGGTACCGCTCGTGGCGGCAGAATTTCCCGCCTTCGGCCGGGCTATGCCGGACGGTTCCTTGCTGGTCGCTCTGCCCACGCGAGCGGCGAAAGTCCGCCGGCAACTCCCGCGCGGCCTGCTCTGCGTGACTCTTCGTTTGCGGTCCGTGCGCGCCGCGCTCGAAAGCCAGACCAAACCGCCGCCCCATGCCGTGGTCACCGTCGTTTCGAGGTCGGCCGAAATCCGGTGGTGGGCCCGCGCGATGCTCATCGCCGTGGGTCTCGAGCCGGACGCGGTGGTGGAGATCGACGCGTCGAAGCCGGGCTGGCGGGACCGGTTGTCTCGCGATGCCTTGGCCGTGGCCGACGTGGTGACGGCGCGCGATTTGTCGCCCAATTGTCCGGCGCGCATTTTTCGCGTAATCGCTGATTCCTCGCTCGCCGAACTCAGAGCCCTTTGTGGTGTGTGACGCTCGCGAAAAGTGCCACAAGCGGATTTCCGAGCCAAGCATTTCCCGCTTACTCTGGGCTCACTATGAAACACACACCTTGGCTGTTCGCTATTTGCTTTTGGGTGACGCTGGCTCCGCTCCGCGCCACCGAGATTCAATCTCGCTGGAGCGATCTGTGCCGCGTCTCCGGTGGCTATCATCTTAAGGTCTCGACCGCGGACGGCAAAGAGATTCGCGGCCTCTGCTCCGGGATTACCGGCGATGATCTGTTCCTTTCATCGAAACAAGGGGTCAGCAGGGTTGGACGCTCTACCGTAACGCACATCTGGCGCTACCGCCCCGGCTATTTTCATCACATGCGCTCTCTGGGGGAGCAGGTCAGCGGCGGCTTTGAAACCGGCGTTGTGCTTCTGCACCTTCCTTTTACTCCCATTGGGATGGTTATGATTCCCGCTGCGGTCGGCTGGGCCGCAATCGCAACACCGGTTTGCCTGTTCCGCGATATCCTCGACAACGGATCAAAGATGCAACAAATTACCATCAGTGACTGATGCGTTGTGATAGCATCTCAAGTTCGAACCGAAACCGGAGGTTTCCATGCGTTCCATCGTTTGCAGTTTGAGTCTGATCGCTTTCGCCGCCGCGGCCTGGTGCCAGCAGCCGGAAACAAAAACCTATTCTTCGGCCGCCGACGTCAAGGCTCTCATCGCCAAAGCCAAGACCGATCACAAGCCCGGCCAGCCCACTACCATCGAGAGCATCCTATCGCTCGCCCCGTACCGGGCCAATCTGGAATATCGCACCGGCGTGGGACCGGCCGCCGTTCACGAAAAGGAAGCCGAGATGTTCTATGTCATCGACGGCTCCGCGACACTTACTACCGGCGGCAAGCTCAAGGACGAAAAACGCACCAACGCCGCGAATCTTACAGGCACGGGGATCGAGGGCGGCGAATCGAAGCAGGTGGCCAAGGGCGATTTCGTGATCGTGCCCGAAAATACGCCGCACTGGTTCAGCAAAATCAACGGAACCATCGTGCTGATGTCGATCCACGTCCCGCGCTCCGGCGAAGCCGCGCAGTAGATCCCGAACTGTGACAGCCGCAAAACTGTCATAACGCCGCCACCGGCGGATTCGATTCTCCGCAGACTTGAGCTTGAGCCTGGAGGATCGAATGAAGGCACTTTTGTTGGCTGTCGCCACTCTCTCGCTGGTTTCCTGCATGCCCGTCGACGATTTTGGGGCTTACTGGAACAAAGCTGGCATCGACCGGCGCCTCGCGGGCAGATGGAAGTCAATCGGGGACCTGCAAGATGGTTTTGCGCTGTTCGGCGCCGAGATGAGCATCGTCGAAAACAACGGTGCGTACGAACTAACCCTCCCTGCGAACGGTGCAAAAGACGATGTTGGGCCACTTCTGGTCAAAAATTTGAGGAGCGGACGCTATCAGTTTCTTGCCGTACGTTTTGCTCCGGAGAAATCTGGCTTTATGGAGCGCTATCAGATCAGAGGACGCGTGCTTCAGCTTTGCGATGAAAGCATCGATGAGTTCGTGAGCACGAACTATCCTCAGGCTGCCAATCTGAGAAACTCCGGGGACGTGGGCAGCGTGATGAGCATTGGCTTGTTCGACGACGAAGTCTTCAGGATATTGGCTAAAATCCCCGAGATGGAGGCCTGGCTGCATCGATCACAAGCCGCGCCGAGCGACGATCTTCCCCGTTCCGCCCAGCCGCAGAATCCTTATTGGTATTGTTACGACGCTTATCAGAGAGTGCGATAACTTAACGGGCGGGGACCCTGGGTTACCATGAAACAATGTCCGCGGTCACCGAACTGGCAGCCAACATTCGCATGTTTCTGATGGATGTCGACGGCGTGCTCACCGACGCCCGCGTGTTCGGCGTTCCGGATCACACCGGCGCGATCGTCGAAACCAAAGGCTTCAATACGCAAGACGGTATCGCGCTGCAATGGCTCTCCTGGAAGGGGTTCGTCACCGGCGTGATCAGCGGACGCGTTTCCCCCGCGACCGTGGAGCGTGCGAAACAATGCAACATCACCTACGTCTATCAGGGCCACATCGAGAAGATCCCCATCCTCGAAGAGATCCTGGCCAAATCCGGCATCCCCGCGTCGCAGGTGGCGTATATGGGCGACGATTTGACCGACGTCGTCGTGATGAACCGCGTCGCACTGAGCATCGCGCCAGCCAATGCGCGCCCGGAGGTGAAGCAGCGCGTCCAACACATCACGCAAAGCGAGGGCGGCCACGGCGCCGTTCGCGAAGTCTGCGAGTTGCTGCTGAAGGCGCAGGGCTACTGGGACGATCTGCTGCGCCACTACGAAGTCCTACCTGCGTTGGCGGGAGCATCTGAACACAAATGAGCGAGCCTATTGGAATCGTGGTGGTGGCCCGGTCCGGCCCCGGAGTGCTGCATGAGCTCACCGGCGTGATCGCGCGCCACAACGGCGACATCGCGTCGGTCTCTATCATCGAGGAACAGCCGCAGTCGCGCATCTATTTCGAGATCAACCTGCTCGAATCGCCCGATGCGGTGCGGGCCGACCTCATCGAGCTTCCCATCGTCACCCAGGTGGACGTCGTCAAGACGCTCCAGAAGGTCTACGGCAAGCGCATCATCATCGTGGGCGGCGGCGCGCAAGTGGGCCAGGTGGCCATCGGCGCGATTTCCGAAGCCGACCGTCATAACATCCGCGGCGAACATATCTCGGTCGACACCATTCCGCTGGTCGGCGAGCAGGTGTTGGCCGATGCCGTTCGCGCCGTGGGCCGGCTCTCGCGCGCCCGTGCGCTAGTCCTGGCCGGCGCGCTGATGGGCGGCGATATCGAGAAAGCGGTGCGCGAAGTGCGCGCCCAGGGGTTGCTGGTGATCAGCCTCAACATGGCCGGAAGCGTCCCGGAGGCCTCCGATTTGGTGGTCACCGATCCGGTGCAGGCGGGCGTGATGGCGGTGATGGCGGTTGCCGATACCGCCAAGTTCACCATCGCGCGGCTGAGCCGGCGCGTGTTCTGATGTCCGGTTGAGCCGGCGCGTGTTCTAACGCAACGTCGCCGAAGCCGCCACGGATTTTGTCAGGCAGCGGCGCGCGGCGGCTTTGAATGCTTTCAGGTATTCGTCCAATTCAGCCAAAAGATCCTGGCACGGAGGGCAGATTAGAAGGTGTTCTTCCAGGGGTGCGGACTGCTCCTCGGAGAGCATGCCCAGGGCATAGC
>JASIGB010000714.1:0-4899 GCA_030045355.1 Bryobacteraceae bacterium | reverse complement strand
GAAGGGCAGCACCATATCAGAGAATTAAGCCGCCGTTTAGAATGGCACTCAGCGAAACCCGCGGCCGGATTTTGCGGGCTGGGGAGACGCTCGAAATCATAGTTTAGGAGCAACAGCGATGCCAAAAGCGATTGAGACGATGAGCGGAACGGACGTCCATCACAACGCAACAGACCAGGAATGGTTGCACCAGATTGTTGAGCAGCGGCATGACAGTTGTGCGCCGGAGCCTCGCCAGTCAGGCGAGCGCGGGGGAGCGGTGATTGGAGTCCTCGTCGCCCTGGATGGCACTGGGAATCCCCTAGTAGATTATCCTGCCGAGCGTTCTCGACAACCGGTTCGAGCGCGCGCTACCGTCCCGCTGAGCCAGAAGGACATAAGCCGGGAGGTTGTGTTGTTGTTCGACCGCGGAAATCATGCCGAACCCATAATCGTGGGGGTCATACGTCCGCCGGTAAGGCCATATAAAGACGGACCCGAAGTGGAGACACCGGTATCCTTAGCGGCGGCTGTGGAGGTCGACGGCAATAGGCTAGTCCTCAGAGCTGAAAAGGAGATCGTACTGTGCTGTGGCGATTCCAGCATCACATTGACACGTGCGGGGAAGGTTTTGATCCGGGGGGCGTACATTCTGAGCCGTTCTTCGGGTGTCAATCTCGTCAAGGGTGCTGCCGTTCAGATTAACTGAGCATGCAACCGGCTACAGCCCTGCCGCATGTTGACAGGGCGCCATGGATTGGTCGCAGACAAACTGGGGATTCCTCCCTCACCGCAACATTACTTTATGTGGGCCATCGATAATCAAACGCCCTTTCAGGTCGCGCGGAGTTTCGCTCGCGACCGAGACGGCGCCGAATGGTGGCTGGGCGTTATTAAAGGAACGTTTGATGTCAGGGCGGATAGTTCGCTCGCGATCGCCAGGGAGCAGGAACCCGTTCTGCGTGCCCCGGTTTACTTCGGTATGCCCGGCCAGTCGAGCCTCCGCTACGACGCAGACATGGTTCTGACTAAACCTACGACGGATGTTCTATTACATGGGCATGCCTACACACCACGTCGCCAACCCGGCACCGAGGTAACAGTAGAACTCTCGCTAGATTCGATCTCCAAGAAACTTTGGATCGTTGGTGATCGTGCTTGGAACGGGGATTGGCTATCCACCGAGCTAGGCGAGCCTGTGCCGTTCTCGAAGATGCCGCTGGTTTACGAGCGCGCATTCGGCGGTTCAGACGCGAAACAAGGTATTGGCGACAACAGGAACCCGATCGGTAAGGGTCTCTTTGCGAGCCGAAGTAGTCTAGCTGGAATGTCAGCCCCAAACATCGAATACCTCGCCGGCTCAGGCTCGCGCCCAACCAAAGCAGCACGGCCCGCCGGCTTCGGACCAATTGCGCCGAACTGGTCGCCGCGTCTAGAGCTCGCCGGCACCTACGATGATTCCTGGATGGTCCAACGTAAGCCCCTGGTCCCCACTGATTTCGATTACCGTTTCTTCCAATGCGCTCCGGAAGATCAGCAGACGCCGAAGTACCTGACCGGAGGAGAGCACGTCGAACTCGTCAATCTAACCCCGGAAGGGCGGCTAAACTTCCGCTTGCCGCGCGTTGCGCTCGGGTGCGCGACTAGTTTTTTTCGTGCTAGCCGCCGCGTGTTCCACCGGCCGAACCTGCACACTGTCATCCTTGAGCCGGATTTGCGACGCGTCATTATGGTCTGGCATACTTCCTTCCCCTGCCACTACACGCTTTATGACATAAAGAGCACGCAGTTCTTCTTGAAGCTGCGCACCGGAAATGGGCCATCGGACGGCTCAGGGCGCCAAGACCGAGAGAACACACCACACGAAGCGCCGAATGAACCAGGCAGCTATGGGACCTTCACCTAAAGGAGTAGACATCGTGAGTGTGGGAGCTCAAACCGCCGTGGGGCGCTCGGCCCCAGCGACGGCCGCTGCAGTGCGAGCGCGAATCGCCTCTGCTGCCCTCCACCCTTATATGGTGGATCGGATGGGCGAGCCGCTCGCGATCGCCCGCGCGCCGTGGATACCCGCCGAATTGAGCTTTCCGCAACGTATCCTTTTGTTGGCTCGCGAAGCTGTCAAAGAAACACTTGCACCGGTCGTCGAGCCACTTGCGGCGGCTAATATCGAACTCGCCATAATCGTAGGATTGCCCGCCGCTCGCCCCGGCCGGCCGGGCGACCTCGAGCGAAAGGTCAGCAGTGCGCTGGCTCGCAATCTGCCCAAGGGGCTCCATCTGGCATCGACACTCACGATTTCTCTAGGCCATGTCGCCGGTTTGGTTGCCATTGAGGAAGGCTGCCGCCTGATCCGGGAAGGAAAGGCGGAGGCGTGTCTAGCTGGGGGCGTGGAATCGTACATCGAGCACCGAACCATCGAATGGATCGACTGGACCGGACAGCTCCACGCCGAGGGCAATCCCCGGGGCTTTATTCCCGGTGAGGCGGCAGCGTTTTGTTTGCTGGTTTCTGAAAAGGTTGTGCTCGAATGTCAGGTCGCTAGGCTTGGAACCGTGCTTGCGGCGACCACGACCATCGAACCTAAGCTGCGTCGCGATGGAGCTGTCTGCATTGGCGAGGGCCTCACCGAATCATTTCGCCAAACATTGTCTGCGTTGCCTGATGATAAGACGAAAATCGACCAGCTTATTTACGACTTTAACGGACAGCCCCATCGCGCTGAAGAATACGGCTTCGCTGCCATGCGCCTGGGACATCGGTTCCGCGATCCTGGCGCCTTCCAGGCGCCGGCGGACTGCTGGGGTGACGTCGGCGCCGCTTCCGGCCCTTTGTTCGCAATTTTGGCCATCGCGGCTGGTAGGAAAGGATACGCACAGGGCCCGTATACGTTGCTATGGACCAGTGCCATGGTCGCGGAACGAACCTCCGCGCTGCTGCATGTGGAGCCGAACGGGGAGGCCTTGGTGCGATGACCACGGTTCGAGTGAATGGCTTGACCCTGAGTCATCTTGGTAGCGGTGGAATGTCTACAGCGACCCTTCCGGATGTCTGCTTGACGCCCGCCCCACCGGGCCCGCCAGTTCCCATTCCGTACCCGAATATTGCCATGAATAGCAACCTGGTGAAGGGGACCACTACCGTCTTTGCGGACGGCGGCAACATGATCGCTATCCAGGGCTCGCAACTCAGCATTAGTTCCGGCGATGAGCCCGGCGTGGTCGGTGGAGTGATGTCGGGCGTCAACATGATGGAGACCGACTGGATGACGTATTCCATGAATGTCTTCATGGATGGCGCCAACGCTTGTCGCTTAAGCGATAAGCAGTTTCACAATCACTACAACACCGTCAACATGTTTGGCCAGGATGAATTTCCTCTTCCGACGGGCGTTGCGGACGCGCAGCTAAAGTTTCTTTGTATGCTCATGTGTACCTGCGCAGCGAACCCGGAACTTGGGTCGGGTGGACAAAAGCAGTATCAAAAATGCGTGGAAAATATGCTCCAGGCGAATGCATCGGCAAAGAACACACCCGGTTACCGGGGCCAAAGTTACCCCGATGTCACACCAGAGCAGGGGTATAACCCAGGCGACCCTCCGACGCCGGCGCCGCCCGGAAAAACCGGGTACCGTGCCCCCGATTCCATCATCAAGAACGATCCCAATCTTCCGGCGACCCAGGATAACATCAAGCTTCTTGTGGAAATGAAGTTTTCCGCGCCGGGCTACTGCGATGACTACTCCGATCAGCAACAGAAACGGGATCGCGAGATTGTCGGCGAGGATAACGAAGATAAGATTGTCGTTTTGACTCCCCGAAGGTGCGGCTGCCTTCAAGATGGCGATCAGGGCTGTGAGGACGACGAGCCGGAAGACCTCGTCGACGAAGAGGGCAAACAGCAAAACGCACAACCCGGGATATTGGACTATATTCTAGGAGGCTTGGCAGCCGCGGCCCTGGCCGTGGTCCTTCTCCCGGAGGAAGCAGTGGCCGGAGCAATCGCAGTTGCCGGCGATGCGATCGATTCGCTTGTCGGAGCCGGCGAAGCCGCAGGTGAGGCTGCTCCGGAAGTAGCTCCAGAAGTAGCTCCGGAAGCGGCTCCGGAAGCAGTCCCGGAAGCCCCGGGCGAAGCCCCGGGAGAAGCACCCGGTGAGGCGCCTAATGAACCGGCCAATGACAATGCGGAGCCCAACGAACCGGCCAATGACAACGCGGAGCCTTCCCAGAAGGCGGCACAAAACGATCCGCAGACGGGTCGGGCGGGTGTGCCTGGCACCGCCCCGCCGCCAACGTCGGTAGCCTAGCGATGGTTAGAAATTTCCATGGCACCCGATAATAATTCCACCCACCTTGAGCCCATTTCCTTCCGGAACGACCGAGGGAAGGTCATCGTGCGCATTGCTCTTCTACTCACTTTGTATTTCGAAAATGGGTTTGACCCACTGGTTCGTGGGCGTATAGGTGACTGCTTCGAATATTTCCGGTCCTTGTGCGGCGCACGGCTCCGTTGGGTGAAGCTGCCGGACGCCGTGCAGTGGCGCAAGATCGATCCCGTGGCATTCGAGCGTTTTCATGAATGGCTGCGGACAGGCGTCCCCAAATTTGATTGGGCCACTTCGTGGCGGAGCAGCGACAAATATACGGCAAGCGAATTTCAATTTAACGTGCTCGGCGACGAAGGACCGCCTCCAAAGCTGAGCTTTTTGCAGATCGTCTTGCCGTTGGACTGGCTCAATACTCCGCAGGGAAGCTTCCCTCAAATCTGTCTTCGACTATGCGAGATTCTCAAGCCGTATCACGGCTACGGGGGGCTGGGATTTGCCGAAGCGCGAGACGTCGGCGCTCGCGATCAGGCGCAGCCCCTCATTTATTCATTCGCCCGCCGTTTCCCCGGACTTGAAGTAGATCGGCCCGTCTTCCA
>JASIGB010000713.1:0-3402 GCA_030045355.1 Bryobacteraceae bacterium | reverse complement strand
ACCTGCAATGTTTCGTTGAAGCGGGAATTCATGCTCCGCGCCGGCATGTTCGACGAGTCCTTCCTGTATTACGAGGACATGATCTGTGGACACCGGCTGGCTGGAAATGGGATGAAGCTGTATTTCGTTTCCGATGCGCGGGGGCAGCATCTGCATCAGCTTAGGCCGGCCGCTTTGGGCTCGAAAGGCAGGTTTCTGGGCCGCTGGCTGGTCCCGTTCGTGGAGCGCACTCCCGAACCCGCCGTAAAGGAACGCTTCGGAATCCTGTCGGCCGAAATCGGGTTTCCTCTACTCGCAAAGCGTTTGGTACGACGCGCGGCTTTCCGCGTCTCGGATAATTTCTTGACCAGGGCCGCGCTCCGCGCCTTGGGCGCTACCAACGGAAAGCGCAGCCGCGTCTCCGACGCTTATTATTTCCTGATTTTTCGCCGTAATCTGTTAGCGGGTTACTATGAAGCGCTGCGGGAGCAGCGACGGGGCCGTCCTGTTCACAACCATCAGGCGAGCTCGCAGTGGGCAGAAAAAGGTCACTCTTAATCCTCTCCTCAGCGTGATGCCTTTAGGGGTTCGTTTTCGTTGCGAATCTCGATTGAGGTGACCGATAACGGAGGAAACGTGTAGGTGAACTCCTTCGCCACATGGTCGAAGATTTCCGAGGACATCTCTACTTGGCCTCCTTCCGAGAAATGGCCGCTCGCGTCCTCGGCCTGCTTGGCCCACGCGAGTCCAGGAAGCCGAATGGGCACGGTGCCGGTGTTGGCGTCGACGCTGTTTCCCGCCAGGGTCCATGTCGATGCCTCCGGAGCGGGATCGTATCCTTGCATCCGAATCTTCGTCTGCACCGGCGTATCGAAACTTTTATTGATTCCAAGGATGTAGAGGCGGCCATTGTTGCCGAGACTCGCAAGCACATCCAGATAGGGAACGCCGGTGGTACCGTCCCACAATCCGACAGGTTCGGTATCGAATGTGGGGCTACTGGAATTGGACCAGATTAGCCGATCTCCGAAATGCCGCGTGAACATTTGAAACGCGTAGTAGCGCGCCGTGGGCGTCCACCGCGGCTTAGGCGGAAAACCCGCATCGCGCGATCCGATCCAGCCCATCACGGTCACATCGTTCAGCAGAAAGAAGTTGGCAATCTCAGTCTGCGCGGACTCAATGAAGGTCTTCAGCACACTGGCGGCAAACACAGCCGAACCGAGCGTTTTGGGATGATCCACAAAGCGGCTGCGTGGATCGTACGCAAAAAGCGGTCCCCACTCGGTAACCGCGATTTTGATGTGATCCGCCCGATCGGGCGCAAAATCCCTGATCGTGCGCGCCACTTGTTCCAGATTTCTGCCAATGAGAGTGGGAACTCCAAACATGCCGCGGTATACCGTGCGCACATCCTGCTGGTCACCAGAGAAAAGGCCGGGCGCGTAGGCATCATGGACGGCCAGGAAGTCGATCTGGCTACGCGCGCGTTCCAGAACCACGCGGTCCCAATCCGGGTAATTCACAAACGAGTAGCGGCCCTGGTTTACGCCGCCAATGGCTCCGATCTGAATGTTGGGATTGGCGGCGCGCATCGCGCGGGCGAACTCGACAAAGCGGTCGGCATAGGCCTGAGGCGAGAGCGTGGTGGCCTTGGACATCGGCGAAGCGTCGTTGATGTATAGCTCGTTCCCGATCTCCCAGTAACGGACCGGGGGCACTTTGTCTTTGACGTAACGCACCCAGTCCGCGGCCTCCTGGGCCGTTCCCGAACCCGCGTTCACCGTCAACAGGAGTTCGCCGTTCACCTGGCGGGCGAAGCTGAGCATTTCGTCGGTACCCAGCTCGGACCGCGACCGGTCCGGCTTGCCGGGCTCGTGCAAAATCTGCGGCCTGCGGTCGAACGGACCGGTTCCGTCTTTCCAGTGATAGTAATCGGAATAGTGACCGCCTGGATAACGAATGAGCGACACGCCCATGGCTTGGACGAGTTTCACGAAGTCTGGATTCACCGCGCGCAGCGAATCGTCCCACATGAAATTTCCGTTCCAAATCCACTCGACGTTGGTTCCGTAGAGCGTGCGCGGGATGTCCCGCACAATGCGCGCGGCGTCGAGATCCAGCGTTGCTTTCATGGCCGTTTGAGAAGCTTGCCGCGGGGTAGCCGGCGGAGCGCCGACAACAGCGGCCGCGCCGTCGCTCGCTAGCGCCACCGAGACGTCATCGAACCAAGCCGCCCCGGAGCGGCCGGTCACGAAGCACGTAAGGATGAGTTGCACTTTCGGGTTGTCGGGAACATCGTAATAATTGCGTTGCTGAACCCAGTCCGGGGAACCCGGCGTTTGCGAAATGATCACCAGATTGGAGATGCGCTTGCCGATAGCGCTCATCATGCCCACGGCCGCTGTCGCGCCCCCTTCGGCCCGGAGGAAGGCCGAAAACGTGAGGCGTTTTCCGCGGTAAGGGCCGCCAGGAATAATCTGGGTGATCGCCAGCGGATGCCCAGCACTATTTCGCTCGTTCGGCTCCAATTTCAAGGCGGCGCGCCCGGAGTGAACCCGCATCGAATCCAGCGAAACGGTCCCCTCTTTGCCCGTTTGCTTGAGATCCTGAAACCAGCCTGGGGGCGCCGGAGAGCCGGGCTCTTCGAAACCGGGGTTTTGAACCAGCTCCTGCGCGGACAGCCAGTGCACCGGCAATATGCCTAGAGTCAGGCCCAGCCGCCAACAGACGCCGCGCATAGTGAGTATTGTACTGAAAGATCCGGAGTGGACGAATGCAGTTGCTTACAAATCCGCCGACTGCGAAAATCCAGGCGCCTTGGCTTTTCGCACCTGCTCCACGATAGTTGTGACGAATGGAGTGGTGGAGATCTTCCAGATCATTATGCGATTCAACAGCGAGAGAGGAAACCAGAGAGGGCGGACAAAATCGATGAACAGAACCGTGCGAAACAGTTTCGAATCGTTCCACACTTCGTGCAGATGGCTGTCATCGAAAATGAGGCTGCGGCCCTCGTACCAGTTCCGCGCGTCGCCGCCTACGCGGATCCGGCACAACTCGGGTTCCGGCACGTGCAGACCGAGATGATAGCGCAGCACTCCCTTGTAGGGTCCGCGATGTTCGGGGATGTGTTTGCCGGGCGCCAGAATCGAAAACATGGCTGTTTTCATGCCAGGAATTTGTTTTAACAGCGCCGCGGTTCGTGGACAAACTTCACAATTTCGCTCGGCTCGATGGCCGTAGGCGTAAAAGAAGAAGGTCTTCCAATGGTCGCCCTGTGTGAGAATTTCCTGGTCTTTGGAAATGTCCTGGAAGTTAGGGATATCCTCCCGGTACCGCAGCAGGTTGTCGAGTTCCAGGCGTATCGTCCGCCAGCTCCGCTCGAAGTTCTGGACCCAGGGAAATTCAGTGCAGTCGAAA
>JASIGB010000712.1:0-2781 GCA_030045355.1 Bryobacteraceae bacterium | reverse complement strand
GAAGCACGCTGGCGATCGCAACCACGCCAGCCAACAGCAGCGGCGCGACCATCCACACCCATACCGCAGGCGAACCGTGGACTGGTGTGATTCGGGACAAGATTCGCGACAGCAGCAGCGATCCAAGCGTGCCTGCCAAGGTGGCTGCGCAAGCAAGCCGCGCTCCTTCGCTTAGCACCTGACGAATCACGTGCCTGCGACGCGCCCCGAGCGCGATGCGAACCGCGAACTCACGGCGGCGTTGTCGCACGGCGTCACCCAAAGCGCCAAACAAGCTGAGAATGCTGAGTACGAGCGCCGTCATTGCGGAGGCGCCAATTATCAAGGTGGCAATGCGCAGTGGCGCCAGCTCGGTCTGACTCAGGTACGTATCGAGTGTCCTCACTGCGATCCCAGCCGGACCACGTCCCGGCACCGATTCAATCCTGCTACGGAGTTCTTCCAGAATTCTGCCTTTCACCTCTCTAGCGCCCAGAATCAGCGTCATGTAACTGAGATAATTCTGCGCCATGGGAAAGTAGATTGCGGGTTCCACCAGCGGCTGGAACGTTCCAAGAGGTGCTGCTTGCACCACGCCTATGATCGCGGTCCTGCGGCCGTCGTCGCCGATAACTGAGGCCCCAACAGCATTCCCATTGAAGTAGAGGTCAGCCGCTTCTTGATTGACCACGCCGACACGGCACCCGCGCAGGTTTGGATCGTTTGCGAAGACCCTGCCTGCAACCAACGGCCATCCCATAAGGGAAAAGTAACTCGGCGACACCACATTGGAGTCAAGTTCGGCTCTCTTGAGCGTCGACAGCGCGGGCGCACGAAAATGTGCCAAGGCGATACGGCTTGGCGGCAACCCAGTCCGATCATCTTGTTCAACGTAGACCGTAGCCCGTTCCGCCGCAGGCCCGCGTTTTCGCATGGCGACCACGCCTATGATGTCAACGGGAAGGCCCGCCGGATCTAGTATGGAGCGGCCCACACTGTTAGCGCCGAAAAGCGTTTTGGCGGCCTGTTCGTTTACAACCGCAGCTTGACACGTTTGATCTTCGAGGCCGAACAGGCGGCCCGCGATCGGTGGCAGATCGAAAAGCACCTGTGAATTGGTATTGAACGGCGCAATGTCCATCGTGACCTCGCGCAGTGGCAGCAGCCGTGGCTCGACACGGAAGGACCGCCACGTTGCCGGGCTGTCCGGTAGCTGCCCAACCCACGCCATACCTGAAACTCCTGGCACTAAGTCAGCCGTGTCCTGGACATCCCGAAAGTACTTCATTCCGGCAAATGCGTTCGCTTCAACGCTCGCGAGAATCAGGTGGCCCAGGCGATGGCCGACGCTTGTCTGTAGCGCCGCGCGAAGGCCCTCGAACAGGAAAGCGCTGGAGATCACGAGTACGCAGCAGCTGGTCATTTGAGCCACAACCAGTCCCACGCGCAGGCGCTGAATTGCCTTTGACGGCCCAGCGGTTTCACGCCAAAGGACGGTCGCTGGACGATCTAATGAAATCACCAAGACCGGCAGCAGACCACACACAATCATGATTCCGACGCATGTGGCGGACGCCGCAATGATGCTCCCAATATCTGGCGCAAATGTTAAATGCTCGGCATCCTGTTCGAACAGGAATGCCGGAAGGACAAGCGATGTCCACAAGGCCAGTAGCATGCCGGATGTTCCGCCGGCGACGGAGATGACGATGCTATCCGCGAGCAGTCCTCGGGCGATCTGGCCGCGGCTGGCGCCAAGCGCGATGCGAAGGGAGGTCTCATGCCAGCGGGCGGAGGCTCGTCCAAGCAGGAATGAGGCAATGTTGGCGCAGGCGACGAAGAACACCAGACCTGCGGCGAAGCTGAGCAACGCGCCGACGCGCGAGTTGGACTCCGCCTTTTCGGGGGTCAGACCCGCATATCGCAGCACGCGTATCTCGCGTGTGCCACTGAGGCTCGCGCGAACCAGCATCTGCATCTGGTTGGCTGAAACATGCCTGCGCATTCGTCCCAGCACCCAAAGGTTGTGGCTACCAGCGTCGCTCGCTTGCAGCGTTTGCTCTTCAAGCGGCATCCACAGGTCGACGGGGCGGTCGCGGTACACCCCTTCCAGCCACTCCGGTGCAACGCCACCCACGCGCACATCGACGCCGTCGATGCGAATCCGCTGGCTACGAATGTCGGTTTTGGCGCGGAAGTCGTTCTCCCAGACGCGGTGGCTGATGAGGATCCCTTGGCCTACCGGAAGGTTCAGAAAACCGGCTAAGCGGGGCGTCAGCGCGGCGACGGACATGATCTCTGATTGGCCGGCTAACGTGACCGTGGCCAGCGATATACGAGCCGCACCAATCCATTCGAACGCATCAAAATGACTTCGGAGCGACAGATAGTCTTGGTATGAGAGTGGGCCTGCTTCACGATGCGAGTCTTGCCCGAACAACGAAACGACGCTGTCATCAGAGGCGAGCGGAGAGTGGGGCCCAGTTACCCCTTGAACCAATCCTTGGACGCAAACATTGCTGCCGATACCGAGCGCAATCGTGAGCAACAGCGCCAGCGACCCTCCTGGCGTTCGGACGAAATGTCTCGCCGAATATCGAATGTCGATAAGGATTCCAGACAGATCTACTCGATCGTGCAACTGGGAAGCCGCTGAAAAACGTACGTGTTTTGTTCGAGTTTGGCCGAACGCCCGTATACTTGGGCGTTCAGTTCCGCGCTCAGTACGTTCGGATGCGGACACTTACCAGGTCAATCCGCCTATGTCGGCTAATGTTTACGATTAGCGAAGGGCGAAGTCAC
>JASIGB010000711.1:0-2752 GCA_030045355.1 Bryobacteraceae bacterium | reverse complement strand
GATTGGCGTGACCGCGGCGGCGAGCGCGGGGATTTACCTGAGCCGCGGATACATCGAGCCGGGCTTGGCGATGCCGGTGATGCTGGGCGTTCTGGCCGGCTCGATCATCGGCGCGAGACAGCTCATCGGCGCCAAAGTACGCGTTCTGCGCTGGACCTTCGCGGCCGTGGTGGCAGTGATGGCGATCGAGATGATCTTGAGCGGATTAAAGAGCAAGATATGACAGGCAAAATATGAGCGGCACTTGGACGGATCAGCGTCTGGAAGTGATCATCAGCGTGTTGCTCAGAACGGGCGTCATCGTCGCGGCCGTGGTGGTGCTGCTGGGCGGTGTCTGTTTTCTCGCCAAGCATGGCGGCGAACAGCCCGCCTATCACGTTTTCCACGCCACCCAGGCGTCCTACCGTAGCGCCGGTGGCATTATCCATGCCGTGAACCCGTCCGAATGCCAGGCCGTGATTCAGTTCGGACTGCTGTTACTGATCCTTACACCAATGGCCCGCGTGGCGTTTTCGCTGGCGGGGTTCGCGCTCGAGCGGGATGGGACTTACGTCGTCCTTACGTTCGTCGTCCTGGCAATCCTGTTGTACAGCCTGCTCGGGCCGCACTAGCAGGACTACACCCGCCAATCCGGGCGCAGTTTTCGAACATAATAGGAGAGGCGTTTACGGTAGCCCCGCCCCGTGCTACTGTTATTCAAGTAAAGTGCCACTTCACTTGAATAAGCATCCCGTGCCCCGCCTCATACCTACTCCAGACTTGAATATGGCTTTCCGTCAAACCTCCACCCGCGCTGGCCGCTACGTCAAGCAACTCGGTGGCTACCAGTCCTTTGTTCCGGCGGCGCTGCCACCCACGCCCGCGATCCAGTTCGATAATGTTTTGCTCGATCTGTTGTCCCGCGCCGACCGCGCCGTAGGCCGCCTGGATGGATGCGCGGAAACCTTGCCCAACTCGGAACTGTTCGTATTCATGTATATCCGCAAGGAAGCGGTCCTCTCCAGCCAGATCGAGGGTACGGAAGCGTCCCTGATGGACGTGCTGGAGTTCGAAGCCGCCTCTCGCGAACCCAAGTCGCACGATGTGGGCGAGGTGTTCAACTATGTCTCGGCCATGAAACACGGGCTCGGACGGTTGAGAACTCTTCCGCTCTCGCTGCGCCTGATCCGCGAGATTCACTCCAAGCTGCTCTCGGGAGTTCGCGGCGCCGCCTACGCCGGGGAATTCAGGGACCGGCAGAACTGGATCGGGCCGCCTGGATCGCTGCTGAAGGACGCGCTCTTCATTCCGCCCGCCCCCCACGACATGCACACGGCCCTCGGCAACCTGGAAAAATTTCTACATGACGACACGCCCTTGCCGTACCTGGTGCGAGCCGGGATCGCGCACGCACAATTCGAAACCATTCACCCATTTGTCGACGGCAACGGACGTCTCGGACGGCTCCTGATCACGTTCATGCTGTGCGAACACAAGATCCTGCGCAAGCCTCTTTTGTATCTCTCCTATTTCTTCAAAAAGAATCGCGCTGAATACTATGACCGGCTGCAAGCAGTCCGTGAAGCCGGCCAATGGGAGAAGTGGCTGAAATTCTTTCTTCGGGGCGTGGCCGACGTGGCCGAGGACGCCACTGCCACGGCTCGTAAAGTCGTCCAACTCCGGGAGCAGCATCGGAAACTGGTGACGGAGCGCCTGGGAAGGTCCACGGGCCGTGCCTTGAACCTCCTGGAAAATCTCTATCGCCAGCCGGTGGTTTCCATGGCCGGCATTCGCGAAATCAGCGGGCTTACGTTTCAAGGCGCGAGCGATATGGCCAGGCACTTCTCTGCGCTCGGCATTCTTAAGGAAACCACCGGTCAAAGACGCCATCGTCTATTCGCGTACGCGCGCTATCTCGCGCTGGTGGGCGAACCGCTCCGGCCGAGGAACCGGGCCACTCTTCGTAAGACCGGTTAAAAGAACTTCCCGATGGAGCGCTGCAGCTCGCGGAAAATCTGTTCTGGCGTCTTGGTGGCGTCGACGATGGTGAAGTTGTAGCGCTTGGCCATGCGGTCGAGCGCGTGAATCACACGGGTCTGATACTTGACGAAACTGTCGTGCATATCCGTGCCGAAGCGCATGTCCATGCCACTTTCCCAATGGTCGAAGGAGCCGCGCCCCAGCACCACGCGCGGCACCAGGTCGCGGACTTCAGCGCGCAAATAGTAAATGGCGTGGGGAACCAGCGCGAAACTTGCCACCCGTTCGATCCAGGCCCGGTCCTCGCCGCGGGCGATGGCGCGCGCCATCAGCGAGAAGATGTAGCGGTCCGTCAGCACCACGAACCCGGCGCGCAAAGCCGGGATCATCTCGTTCTCCAGCCGATCGGCAAAATCGGTGGCATAGAACAAGGTCATGGTGATGGGCCCCAGCGTGTTCCCTTCCTTGGCTTGCTGGATGCCCTTCCCCGCCAGCGCGCCGCGCGCCAAGCCAGTATCGAGCACAGCGTGACCCTGGTGCTCCAGCCAGGTTCGCAACCGTGCCACCTGTGTGGACCGGCCTACCGAGTCCGGGCCTTCGATCACGATGAGCTTGCCTTGCAGCTCCTCGCGGTCCACGCCGGCCAGAGGCTCGCTATAAAATTCGAGCGGCTGCTTGAGCAGCATCCACGTCTCCCGGCGCGGCGCGCATGATGCCGTTGTGCAGGCTCGCGCCCAACTCCCGCATCACGATGTCGCGCATCTGCTGTTGCTGTTCCTCGATCGATCCGGTG
>JASIGB010000710.1:0-3714 GCA_030045355.1 Bryobacteraceae bacterium | reverse complement strand
GGATACGGTTATTGAATTGATCTACCACGAAAACATCGCCCGCCTGGTCCACAGCCAGATCGAACGGGTCGATGCCCGCCGACGTCGCCGGTCCGCCGTCCCCGGAGAACTGCATTTTGCCGTTGCCCGCAATCGTCGTGATGTTGCCGCTCGTATCGATTTTGCGCACGCGGTGGTTGCCGTAATCGGCGACATAGACATTGCCGGCTGCGTCCTTGGCCACTCCTTGGGGTTCATTCAGAACCGCCAGCGTAGCCGGGCCGCCGTCTCCCGAAAATCCGTCCGGCCCGTTGCCGGCGATCACAGCCGTGGTTCCATCGGGCGCTATTTGAAGAATTTGGGCCAAGTCGTTGGGAAAACTCGGCTCCTCGGCCGTTACATAGAAGTTCCCGGCATGATCCGCAGTGGCGCCCATGGGTGTGCCGTCCTGAAGTTCGCCGAACGAATTAATGTTGCCACCCACTTTGAAGAGCCGCGCCTCTGCGTTGCCGGTATCGGCCACGAGAAGATTGCCGTTGGCATCGATCGCGATTCCTTCCGGGAAGTTGAGAAAGGCATTCGTTGCCGGACCGTTGTCCCGAATGCCGGTGCCCGCGACGGTATTGATGATGTAGTTGGCCACTTCGCGGACGCGCAAGCTGTACTCGTCGGCGAAATAGACCGCACCATTCCCGATGACCAATCCCGCGGGCTGGCCGAGCTCGGCTGCCAATGCGCTTTCCCCGTCGCCGGTGAAACCAAATTCGCCAGAACCCGCGACCGTGTAAATCAGCCCGCTCGACAGGTCGACCCTGCGTATGACGGGATTATTCAGGTTGGCATCGGCGATGTATATATTGCCCGAACCGTCGAACGCCACACCGTCCGGGACCATCACCTGCGTAGTCGCCGGCACGCCGTCCATAATCACGCTGGACTGCACTCCGCCGGCGAAGTCCGAGATCATCCCCGAGGCGTTGATTTCCCGAACTTCGTAGTTGTAATAGTCGGCGATGTAGACATTTCCGGCATTATCCACGGTCAAATCGGTGACGAAATCGATCTTCGCGCTGGTGGCCGGCCCGTTATCGCCCGAGTCGCCCTCCACCCCGGTGCCTGCGATGGTTGTGATAATGCCGTTCGTATCTACCTTGCGGATGCGATAATTGATCCCGTCCGCGACATAAAGATTTCCCGCTTGGTCTACTGCAACCGCCGTGGGACTGAGCTGAGCGCTAGTAGCCGGCCCATTGTCGCCCGCGTAGCCGGCATTTCCGTTTCCGGCCACCGTATTGATGGTTCCGTCTGACGCAATGCGGCGCACGACGTTATTGCCTTCATCGGCGACATACATATTGCCGTGTGCGTCGATCGCAATGCCGGCGGGAAAGTTCAAGGTCGCGCTCGTGGCGGGGCCCCGGTCGCCGCTAAAGCCGGGAATGCCCGTGCCCGCATACGTGCTGATGATTCCGGCGGTGTTCACTTTCCGGATTCGATTGTCTGCCGCGTCCGCGATGTAGAGGTTACCCTGGGCATCGAGTGCGACATCGACCGGTAAACGCAAAGGCGCGGAAGTAGCCGGGCTGCCATTCATCAGGCGGTCGGTGCCCGCTACGGTGCTGATGATGTAGGGCTGGCACCATGCCTCTCCAGAAAAGCAGACATACGACAACAGCAGTAACGCGATGGTTCGCATGGAAATTACGGGGATTCTATCACAACTCGCGAACCTTCACGACCAAAGCGGGAGGATTCCCGGTGGATTATTTCTTCCACGCCCCCAGCAAGCGCCGCAACAGCACCATTTGACCGAGATGATAGGCATTATGGTCCGCTACTAAAAGCGCCTCGCGCAGAATGGTCTGGCCTGTACCATGCGGAATTTTGGCGAACAGATCCGTCTTTTTGTCCGCCACCAGCTTGGCCATGGCCTTCCAGTCCGCGCGGAAGCTGCGCAGGCTGTTGTTCCATGCCGCCGCGCTCGGAGGCGCCTCGGTTTTGGGCCAATACCCCTCCGGCCACTGCGGCGACTTGTGTTTGGCGTCGCGGCTGAACTCCAGGATGTCCGACTGCGCGATGCGCATATGCTCGAGCAGTTGCCAGGCCGTATACGGCGCGCCGGGCGGCTTCGCGCCACGCAGGCGGGACGGAAAATCGGCAACCACGGTATCGAAATCGGCGTGTGCATTCCGCCCGCGCAGCAGATCCAGAACGTGCTGGCGCAGAGCCTCGGATTCGGCCATGACTTAGAAGAGCATAAGCCGCAGCCGGATTCAAGACCTGGGAGTTTCGCGAGGTTACTTCGATGCGGTTGTCTTGGCTCCCGCCTTGGCCGGTGGCTTTTGCGTGGTCTTCACGGGCTTCGGCGCCCAGAAATCGGGATCGGCCGTAATCCACGCTTTCGGCGGATAACTCATTTTGGGGTTGATCCCAAACAGGAGCGTTTCCGAGTTCGCAATCGTTTCCGACAAGGCTTTTTGATACTCCTTCATCCCTTCTTCACCCATCGCTCGCACAAACGCCGGTTGGCGCTGGTGCGCTTCGTCCATGGATTTGAGCGACTCCGTCGGTTCGAGCAGAACATACGTCCCGTTGGGCGCCCCGGACACCACCTGGTAGGTTGCTGCCGGCGCGGTGTCGCCCGATTTCTCCGCCGCTGCGATCACCATCTTGGCCAGTTGCACGAACGCCTGCTCTTGCCCCTCCCGAACTCGAATCGTTTCGACGCTGAAAAAGCGAGCCTTCGGCAGATTGGCTTTGTCGGCACTATAGCTGATGTCGGGGCGGTAGACCGCGATCATGGCGCGGCTGCCGGTGAGCAACTCTCCATCGGCGGCATTCAACACCGCAAATTCCGGCTTTTCCAGCGCCGCCTGCGATTTCTCGATGGATTCGAAACTTTCGTGCCCCTCCAAAAACAGCGCTTCCGACGGACCGGATATCGCCTCCAGTCCAAGCACGTTTGTCGGGTAATTCGCCTTTGCCAGGGCTTGCATGAACGCAGCCTCCGATTTTTCGTGGGCCATGCCCTTGCCCTCTTTGACATCCTCGCGGAAAAGACGGAGCACCGCCGGCGGTCCGGCAGGTTGATCCTGAGCCCAAAGCGGCAAGGCGGCGCAAAACGCACCGCTCGCGAATACAAGCAGAGCAGCTTTCTTCATGTGGAATCCTCCGTTACGGGTGGTAGTTCTTTATAGCGCAGGATCGTGCGGGAAACAAGGGCTGGAGCCGATCGGCGACCGCCCCGCGGATTAGAATGAAAGCTCCGTGGCAAAAACGGCCGACGTGGTCATCATCGGTGCGGGAATCGTCGGATCCAGCATCGCCTTTCACCTCACCCAAGCAGGCTGTAAGAACGTTTTGGTGATCGAGCGCGAGACCCGCCAGGGCCTCGGTTCCACCGGTAAGAGCATGGGCGGGGTGCGGGCGCAATTCGCCACCGATGCGAACATCCGCATGTCGCTGTACTCGATTCCATTCTTCGCGCGATTCGAAGAGGCCACGGGACACCCTTCCGGATACAAGCCGCACGGTTACCTGTTCATGGCCACCAACGAGTGGCACATGAACTACCTGCGCAAAAATACCGCCCGCCAGAAAGCGCTCGGGCTGAAAAATGTCCAACTGCTCGCGTCCGATGACATCCGCAAAATCCTGCCCCTGCTCCGTTCGGACGATATCGCCGGCGGCAGCCTGTGTACGACGGATGGATTCGTCGATCCCGAAAGCGTAATG
>JASIGB010000709.1:0-5972 GCA_030045355.1 Bryobacteraceae bacterium | reverse complement strand
CCGAGCATCTGCGCATGCTCGAAGATTGGATGAAGAGCTACAAGCCCGAGGAGCTTTTTGACGCAAATGGGAAGTTGATTGCCGAATTAGCGGCGCTCGCCCCCGCGGGCACACGGCGGATGGGCGCGAATCCGCACGCGAACGGCGGGCTGCTGCTGCGCGACCTGCATCTTCCCGATTTCCGTTCCTATGCCGTCAATGTCCCCAAGCCGGGAACGGAAGTGGCGGAAGCGACTCGCATCCTGGGCGAAATGCTGCGCGACGTGCTGAAGCTCAATGCGCCGTTTCGCAATTTCCGCATCTTCGGGCCGGATGAAACGGCATCCAATCGATTGAACGCGGTGTTCGATGTGACGAATCGCGAGTCCACCGCGAAGATTTTCCCGTACGACGATCACATCGCGCCCGACGGCCGCGTGATGGAAGTATTGAGCGAGCACATGTGCCAAGGGTGGCTGGAAGGCTACCTGCTCACCGGGCGGCACGGATTCTTTTCCTGTTACGAAGCGTTCATTCACATTGTGGATTCGATGTTCAACCAGCACGCCAAGTGGCTGAAGGTGTGCCATAAGATTCCGTGGCGGCGGCCGATCGCATCGCTGAATTATCTGCTGACGTCGCACGTGTGGCGGCAGGATCATAACGGGTTCAGCCATCAGGATCCGGGATTCATCGATAACGTCGTCAACAAAAAGGCGGACGTGGTGCGGGTGTACCTGCCGCCGGATGCGAATTGCTTGCTGTCGGTGGCGGATCATTGCCTGCGCAGCCGCAACTACGTGAACGTGATCGTGGCGGGTAAGCAGCCGGCGCTGCAATATCTGGATATGGACGCGGCGATCAAGCATTGCACGGCGGGTCTGGGGATTTGGGATTGGGCGAGCAACGATCAGGGCGGCGAGCCGGACGTGGTGATGGCGTGTTGCGGCGATGTTCCGACGCTGGAAACTTTAGCGGCTGTGGATATTTTGCGGCGGCTGGTGCCGGATTTGAAGATTCGGGTGGTGAACGTAGTGGACCTGATGACGCTGCAGCCGGAGAGCGAGCACCCGCATGGATTGCCCGATCGCGATTTCGACGCGATCTTCACCTGCGATAAGCCGGTGGTGTTTGCTTTCCACGGCTATCCGTGGCTGATCCACCGGCTGACGTATCGCCGGTTCAATCACAACAATCTGCACGTGCGCGGCTATAAGGAAGAAGGCACCACCACGACGCCGTTCGATATGACGGTGCTGAATGACCTGGACCGCTTTCATTTGGCGGGCGACGCGATCGACCGCGTGACGCGGTTACGGAGCGTGGCGGGTTATCCCAAGCAGTGGCTGCGCGACCGGCTGATCGAGCACAAGCAGTATGTGGCGCGCTATGGCGAAGACATGCCGGAGATCCGCAACTGGAGATGGCCTGCTGCGTGAAGGATGACGCATGAAGACCCTGGTCCTGAACGTCGGATCGAGCACCTGCAAATGCTGGTATCAGGACGTGCCGGACGGTAAGATTCAGACCGCGCGTACAGAATGGAAGTCGTCGGAGAACGGCGAAGAAAAAATCAGGGCTCTACTCGAATCGCTGCCGTTTCTGCGTGAAGTGGAGATTGTGGGGCATCGCATCGTGCATGGCGGGCCGAGGTATCGCGACAGTGTTTTCATTACCGGAGAGGTTCGCGCCGCCATTGCCGAACAGGCCGAGTTCGCGCCGGCGCACAACCGGCTGCAGTTGGCGGCCATTGAGATCATCGCGCGGCTGGTGGGAAACCAGGTTCCGCAGGTCGCGGTTTTCGATACCGCGTTTCACCGGACGCTCGAGCCCGCGGCGTACATTTATCCCGGGCCTTATACATGGCTGGAAAAAGGAATCCGGCGTTATGGATTCCATGGGATCAGCGTGCAGTATGCGACGCGGCGGGCGGCGGAGCTTCTCGCGAAACCACGCGAGGCACTGCGGCTGATCGTGTGCCATCTGGGAAACGGCGCGTCGGTGACGGCCGTCGCGCAGGGCAAGAGCGTGGACACCAGCATGGGTTTTACGCCGCTCGAAGGGATCATGATGGGGACACGCTCGGGGTCGATCGATCCGGCCATTCCCGCATATCTGCTGCGCCACGGAACCAGCGTCGAAGATCTGGATACGATGCTCAACCGGCAATCGGGGCTGCTGGGAATTTCGGGATTTTCGGGCGATATGCGCGAAATTCTGGAAGCGATCGAAAAAGGCAACGAACGCGCGCGGCTGGCGTACGACATCTACGCGCACCGGCTCACGCGGGAGGTGGGCGCGATGCTCGCGGTGCTCGGTGGCGTGGACGCGATCGTGTTCACCGGCGGGATCGGAGAGAATTGCGCGCCGCTGCGCGAGGATGTCTGCGCGCAGTTCGAATTTCTGGGGCTCAAGCTGGACGCGGCGAAGAACGCACGGTGGGCGGTGGATCAAAACATCGCCGCGCCAGGCTCGGCGGTGCAGGTGCTGGTGATTCGGGCGGACGAAGATTGGGAGATCGCGCGCGAGTGCCAGAGATTAGCGGCTGCTCGTCAAGAATCCATTTCGCCCGCGACCACTTCATCCAGGTAGCACCAGACCCAGCGCTCGCCGGGTTCGATGGAGCGGATCAAAGGATGATGCGAGGAATGAAAATGTTTCGTCGCGTGTTTGTTCTTGGACGAATCGCAGCAGCCGATATGGCCGCACTCCAGGCACATGCGCAGGTGCACCCAGGAATCGCCGGTCTTGATACAGTCCTCGCAGACGTGTTTGGAAGGTTTGGTAAAGGAGACCTCATTCAGATGCGTACAGGTTTTAGCCATGGTTATTCTCCGGCGCCGGTGCGACGGCCGGTCGATCTTTCAAGCGGTCTCTCCAACGCAGACCTGTCCCAGTGGGCCAGGTTCGCGCCGGCTTCATAGGTGCTCTGTAAAAAGCTCAAGAGTTCCCAGTCCGGAGAAGCCGCGCCGCGGATGTCGTCGTACATCAGAAGAAATTCGCCGAGTTTGGGCTGGTAGGACGCGGGCTGGGGGCGAACGGCGGCGGTTTTGAATCCGGCGGGCTCGGGCGTGGTGTAGGAATAGAACGCGGGGCCGGAGATGTCGCCGCCGCCGGGCCAGAACCCGGCGCTCGATACTTCGTGCGAGTAAGCTTCGCGCATCATGGCCGCATATTGGACGTCCGAACGAGGCGGAGCGATGCGGCCCGAAAATCGCGTAACCGCCAGATCGAAGCTGCCCCAGAAAAAATGCACCGGGCTCGACTTGCCGCGGAAGCGCGCGCGGAACTGCTTCAGGACCTGGTCGACGGAGATGAGCAGGCGGTGGAAGCGCTCGACGGATTCGCGGTCGTAGGATTTATGCGTGGTGTCTTCGGCGAAGGGGATGGGCTTCGAGACTTCGTCGGGACGCGCGGTAATTTGGACTTGGATGTTCAGCGCGGCGAGGGTGCTCATTAGCTCGGCGTAGAAGTCGGCCACGGTACGCGGCGCGAGATCGAGGGCGCGAACGTCGCCGGCGCTGGTATCGATGGCGAGTTTATGCGCGAGAAAGTCGAATTCCATTTCGAAGATTCCCCCGTCGTATGGGATGGCCGAAGTGGTGAGGCCGCGCGGGCTGACATAGAGCGTGGCGTTCCAGTAATGGTTGACGAGCGGCGTGAGCGCCATGCGGATCTTGCCGACGATTTGGCTCCACATGTGCAGCGTCTCGTAGGTGTCCTGCCAGTCGGCGAGGGGTAGAGCGGGCCAGGCGTGCAGGCGCGGGCTCATGCGTTTCCATTTTACCGGGACACGATCGGGCACCGCGACTGGCCGGCCGTGAGAATTCCCAGTCGACCGTGGCAGCGGACGAGCGAGAAGCGGTGCGCGTTTTGGTATATTGGCGCTCACAAATGAAACTTACCCGAAATAGGATTTTGGGATCCATCGGCGTGATTTGGGGCGGAGCCGTCGCGATCTCCGGATTCTTTCGCACCTTTTCGGGAGGCGGCTCCTACGCGGCCGGGCAGATGGTGGGATTGCTTCTCGGCGTACTTATGTTTTCTATCGGCCTTTACTACGTGATCAAGGGCTGACCCGTTACGCGGACCTCAGCGCTTCGGACTCCGAGAGTATCCTGAGATTAGCGATGACGAACCCCGACGCCGCTTCTCTCCGCACATCGGGCGTGAAGAGAGACGCCGATTATGTATTCTACGAGCTGACGCGCAGCATTTGCCCGGTTTGCCGCACCGCGATCGACGCCCAGATCCTGATTCGCGGAAACAAAGTCTACATGCGGAAGCGCTGCGCGCGCCACGGGCTGTTCGAAGCGCTGGTGTATGGCGACGCGGACCTGTACACAAAATCCACGAAATTCAATAAGCCCGGCACCATTCCGCTCGGGTTTTCGACGGAACGGGAGCACGGCTGCCCGTACGATTGCGGCTTGTGCCCGGATCATCAGCAGCACGCCTGCCTGGGCATCATCGAGGTGAACAGCGCGTGCGACATGAATTGTCCGTTATGTTTCGCCGAAGCGGGCCCGGGCTTCAGCCTCGCGCTGGAGGAAGTGGAAGAGATCCTCGACCATCTGGTCGAAACCGAGGGCAATCCCGAAGTGGTTCAGTTTTCGGGCGGCGAGCCCGCGATTCATCCGCAGATCATCGCGATGATGCAGGCGGCGCGGGAGCGCGGCATCGCCAACGTGATGTTGAACACCAATGGCAAGCGAATCGCCGCCGACGACCGTTTCCTCGCGCAGCTTGCGGAGATACGGCCCAACATCTACTTTCAGTTCGACGGTTTTGCAAGCGCGACCTATCGCGCCATTCGCGGCGAGCCCGATATTCTTCCCAAGAAATTGCGGGCGCTCGACCGGCTGGCGGAGATCGGCTGCGCGGTGATCCTGGTTCCGGCCATCGAACGCGGCGTGAACGAGCACGAAATCGGCGCCATTGTGCGCTTTGGCCTGGAGCATCCGGCGGTGAAGGGCATCAATTTCCAGCCCGCGTTTCATGCCGGGCGGCACGGGGCGCACGACCCGATGCAGCGCATGACCAATCCCGATATTCTACGCCACATCGAAGAACAAACCGCAGGGATGTTTCGCGTGACGGACTTCGTGCCGGTGCCGTGTTGTTTTCCGACGTGCAATTCGGTAACTTACGCGTACACTGATGCAGAGAAAAACGTGACGCCGCTGCCGCGCATTCTCCAGGTGGACGATTACTTGGACTATATTTCGAACCGCGTGATGCCGGACCTGGGGGCCGAAATCCGGAGGGCGCTCGAAGGATTGTGGTCGTCCTCGGCGGCGCTGGGCTCGGACAAAGTGGCGCGCGAATTCGCATTTTCCTGCTCGGCCTGCGGGCTGGCGGATGGCGGGCTGGACATCCGGGAGCTCTCGAAGTTCATGTTCATGATCATGCTGCAGGATTTCATGGACGTCTGGACGTTCAATCAGAAAAACCTGATGAAGTGCTGCAAGGAATTCCTGTTGCCCGGCGGGCGGCAGATCCCGTTCTGCGCGTACAACACGGTGGGCTACCGCGAGCAGGCGCGCGCGCAATTGATGGCGCAGGAAGAAGCGCGGCGCGAGGCGCGACGGAAAGGCGTGCGCTATCGCGTGCAGCCGGTCACGTTTTCGTTCCCGGCGCTGATGGAGATCGGGAAATGAGCGGTGCGGCCGAGCTGAAATCGTGTTGCGCGGCGGCGTATGAAAGTGATTTGGCGCGTCTGCTGCTGGGCGGATCCTTTCATCCCGGCGGACTTGCACTGACAGCGTGGCTCGGGGAACGGCTGGGGCTTTCCGCGCGCGCTCGCGTTCTGGATGTGGCCTGCGGGCGAGGCGCTAGCGCGATCTTCCTCGCCCAGCGCTTCGGGTGCCGGGTGACGGGGATCGATTTTGGACGGGAGAACATCGCCGAGGCCAAGGCGCGCGCCGAACAGGCGCGGTTAGCGGATTCGGTGCGGTTTGAGACCGGCGATGCCGAGAGGCTCCATTATCCAG
>JASIGB010000708.1:0-3422 GCA_030045355.1 Bryobacteraceae bacterium | reverse complement strand
TCCGCGCATCATCCGGCAGTTAAGCCTCAGGACCACCCTCGAATTATTCTAGGGGCGCAAGCCCGAGCAGCTTCGCCGGATTCGTCCTCGACATCTGCGCGACCTCGGAGTCTGAAAATCCCTGGGCCTTCAGCGTCCGGTACAGCTCCAGAAGCCCATCGGGATGCGAGGGATTGTTGGGCTGCCCAAGATCGCTCGAAATCACCACCCATTGCGGCGTCGCCGCACGAATCGCCTGGATCCAACCAGCGAGCCCGGCGCCCTGCGCTCCAGACCACACGAATTCCAGATACGCCCCCAGTTGCGTGGCTTGCTTCAGTTGCTCAATGGAAAGTCCAGGATATTGGCTGGTCGCATGCGTCACCAGCATGTTGCGTACCCCCTGGCGTCTCCCTTCGCCCAGCACCATGAGCACTTCGGCCGGGGAGAGGTGGCCCGTTTCCAGCACCATGTTGTTTTTCGCGACGATGCTGATCACCCGCACCACCTCCGGCGTGAGCTTCCCGTCTTCGGAAACGCGCGCGAAGGGCCGGTTTTGCTTGGATTGCGTGACCTGATATTCAGCATCGTAAGTGGGCATCCACACCACTTTCCCGTAGCCGCCCTTAACCTTCGACATCCATTCGACGGCGGCGGGATTCACGCCGCCGTTAGTGAGATCCATGGTGATGCCTCCGAACACCTCGATTCCGGGAACTTCCTTGCGCACGATGTAGGCGAGCGAGGCAGTCGGCTCATAGTGATTCTTGAGTACGATCGCGCGCATGCCGCGGCTTTTGGCGAGCTTGGCGAGGTCGATGGCGTCGATCTTGCGCGGGGTTCCGTCGGGATCGGAATGCGCGTGCATGTCGATGGTGCCTTCAAGCGTCTGGCACAGGGCGGGGATGCTAATCGCGGCAGGCAAGCTCAGCGCGAAAACGGCGGCGGCGATTTTGGAGATGGGCATGGAAGCTCCTCCCGTGTGAAGAGTGTACCGCCGTCTGTTCACTTTCACTACGAAGCCAGGATCGCCAACGGGAGGACGAGCGAATTTCTACATCGACAACTAAGGTGAGTTCGAAGACTCCAGCCTGGAAGTCGGAACCGTCAAGTTGACGAGAAACGCGCTAGTCGCTGACTGGCGAGTCGTTACTGCTTAAACGATCCTCGCATCCCTTTCTCAAGTTGCTACTCATCCAGCGCGGGTTTGATCTTCAGTCAGCTCAAAAGATTTTTGCAACCGGAGATCGCCTCCGATTATCTGATCGATTGCGGAGCGGCTCTCGTTACTCTGGTTGCCGCGCGGCTTCACTCGAAGCTTGGAATCGGGAGATAGAGAGAAGGAGAAGCATGGCTATCTTCGGTGCGACTTCAACAACAGACGACGTTCTGTTCGGCCTAGCTTTACAAGGAAAACGGATTTTAGTAACCGGCGTGTCAGCCGGTCTCGGCGTGGAGACGGCACGCTCACTCGCCGCACACGGCGCGCAGGTCGTAGGGGCAGCACGGGATCTCTCAAAAGCGGAAGGGGCCACCGCCCAAGTACGAGTGGATGCAGCCAGCCACGGGGGGAGCTTCGAGCTAGTTGAGCTGGATCTTGCCAACCTAAAGAGCGTCCGTGCCTGTGCCGACCAGCTCCTGAAGGTCGGCAAACCGTTCGATCTCGTCATCGCCAACGCCGGGGTCATGGCCACGCCCTTCGGCCACACATCGGATGGCTTCGAAACCCAGTTCGGCACGAATCACCTCGGGCACTTCGTGCTTGTCAATCGGATCGCGCCACTCATGAAAAGCGGATCGCGGCTGGTCAATCTCTCTTCGGCGGGCCATCGCTTTGCGAACGTCGACCTCGACGACCCTAATTTTGAGCGAACGCAGTATGAGCCCTTCGTCGCATACGGCCGCTCGAAAACTGCCAACATCCTATTCTCAGTTGCGTTCGATCAGCGGCATCGCCAGCGCGGAGTCCGCGCAACGGCCGTTCATCCGGGCGGCATCGCGACGGAACTCGGCCGCCACGTCGGTTCGGGCCGCATTCAACAAATGATCGAGCAAATCAATCAGCAGCTGGCGAAGGAAGGCAAGGCGCCGTTCCAGTGGAAGACAATTGCGCAGGGTGCGGCGACTTCGGTGTGGGCCGGTGTGGTTGCTCCCGCTGGGGAAGTCGGCGGCCGCTACTGCGAGAATTGCCACGTGGGCACGCTCGTTCCCGAGAACGCGACTCTTGGCCTCGGCAGCGAAGGCGTTCGGGCCTACGCGCTCGATCCCGAGACCGCCGAGGCTCTTTGGGCCAAAAGCGAAGCGATGGTGGGAGAATCCTTTCCCAGTTAGCGTAAGGCCGGCAACGGCTGCGATTCTTGTGATGGTGGTCAGAGTGGTCGCCGCCAACAGGGTCCGATCATAAGTGATAACGGTTCCTGCCAGTCTCCCACGGTGGTTCGCGTGCGCGAACCGTTCGGCCATTCTCCGAGTGTCGGACGATCCACTCCGAGACTTCGCCCAGCACAGCCTCAACGCGCACGAAGTGCTGTCGCGGCGAGATGTTCACCTTGCTGCGGCTGAAGCTGCCACCTTTGACCCGTATAAGTACCTCGCCACAGCCAATGTGATCGAAAGTCCGCAGAGCGGTGTGGCGCGCCGCACGGCGAACGTCACGTCACGCGGTCGCGGAATCGGGAGAGGGTGGAGCGCTGGGGTCGCTTCGGCCCGGCTGCTCAAGGGGAAGAACTTCCGCAAGATTGATGGCCATCGAGATCTGTCGAGGTTGGCCCACGATCTTGGGCCGTCAACCTTTAGTTCAGCCAATCGCAGGAGAAGCTGGCGTAAAATAACTGGTGGCTGTTGCCAGCCTTCAGCGATAGTTGGGGTACCCCGGATGGACACGTGATCCAAATTTCCGCCGGTAACGCGAACGACTGAACAAGAAGGAGGATGATATGACCGTTCTAGGGAAGATCTTTGGGACCAGTGCCGCGATAGCAGTCGCTCTGACGATCAGCGCGCCGTCCTCGGCCATGGCACAAGAAGCCGGTGGGCCACCTGCGGCAGCGCCGGCCCAAGGTGGTCCTGGAGCCGGTGCGGGCGGCGGTCGCGGGTTCCGGTTTGCCGGTCCGACGTATACCCCCGCAGCCGGTGCGAAGGACCTGAAAGCAGTCCTTTTCAACTGGGGCTGGTATATGGGCATGCTCCGGAGCAACGAGGAACGCGATCTGATGATGACGCTCGAATATCAGGGCAAGGGCACCATGCAAGTGGACGGACAGCCTTGCACTGTAACGAAGTATCGGACCAGCATCAGCTACCAGACGTCCGGCGAGCGGATTCAGTACACCGGCACGCGGCCCGATGGCCAGTCCTGCTCCAATGTCGAAGTCCTCAGTGGAGCATATGCCTGGGACGAAGACATTCCTGGCGCCGAACTCGTCCCCGGTAAAGGCAAAGCG
>JASIGB010000707.1:0-3949 GCA_030045355.1 Bryobacteraceae bacterium | reverse complement strand
TTACCATGGCGCGCAACCAAATAGTTCATATGAGGCCGAATATACGATTGCTTCTGTTGTCATTTCTGGCTGCCGCCGGGATCGGGATGGTGACCGCGTGTAGCAATTCCATGAAGGTCCAGGCCAAGGCCGATGCGACGCCCGAGGGGCCGGCGGTCTCGGTGGGTGTCGTCAAGATCGGCCGCGAAACTCTGGACCGTACGTACACGGTTTCATCCGAACTGGTTCCGTTTCAGGAGATTGACGTTTACGCCAAAGAGTCGGGCTTCGTGAAGGATCTGAAGGTGGATTACGGATCGCACGTCAGCGCGGGCCAGTTGATGGCGACCCTGGAGATCCCCGAATTGGAATTGCAGCTCAAGGAAGACGACGCCGCCATCAAGGATGCCCAAGCGCAAATCCCTCACGCCCAGGAAGAGCTGAACCGCATGGAGGCGCAGCAGAAGGTCTTCCAGCTTCAATACGACCGCTTGAACGGCGTCGCGCAGGCCAAGCCGGGATTGGTGGCGCAGCAGGAAGTGGACGACGCACAGGGGAAATCTCTGGCGTCAGCCGCGCAAGTGGAAGCGGCCAAAGCCACGCTGCAACAGGCGGATAGCGTGCTCGACAGGGCGCAGGCCAAGCGCGAGCACGACCAGGCCTTATACGATTACTCCAAAATTACCGCGCCGTTTGCCGGTGTGGTGACGCAGCGTTACGCCAATCTCGGGACGTTGATGCAATCCGGCACTACCAATGCCAACAACGTTCTCCCCCTGGTTCGTCTGTCCGAGGACGATAAGTTCCGCCTGGTCATTCCGGTCGCTGAGACCTACGTGCACTACATTCATCTGGGCGATAACGTCGATGTTCGAGTTCCTTCGCTGAACCAGACTTTCCCGGGGAAGGTGGCCCGCTTCTCGGTGGACGTCAAGGAAGACACGCGCACCATGCATACCGAAGTAGACGTTGAAAATCCCAAGCGCGTCCTGCTGCCGGGACTGTATGCCGAGGCGACGGTGACGCTCGAAAGGAAGCAAAACGCCGTCGCGGTTCCTTTGCAGGCGGTGGACCAGAACGGTACGCAAACCACTGTAGACGTGGTGGACTCTTCAAACAAGATCCAGTTACGTCCGATCGCGATCGACTTCCAAACGCCCAACTACGGCGACGTGGTCTCCGGCCTCCAAGACGGGGACATGGTGGTGGTGAGCGACCGCAGCAGTTTGAAACCCAACGAAAACGTCCAGCCTAAGATGGTCAACCTGATTCAGTATCAGAGCAGCGATCAGCAATAGCCCGCAGGAGTCGGCTCCATGCCTCGTTTCTCCATTCGCAACCCGTACTTCATTATTGTGGCCTGCCTGGCGCTGGCCGTCATCGGCATCAATGCTTATTCGCGCATGCCGGTGGACCTGTTTCCGCCCATTAATCTGCCCGAAGTGGTGGTGGCGACGTTTTACAACGGCATGCCGCCGGAAGATATCGAGATCGATATCACCAACCCGCTGGAACGCTGGTTCACCCAGGCCAGCGGCGTCGATCATATGGAATCGCGCTCCCTGCTCGGCGTCAGCATTATCAAAGTCTTTTTCCAGCCCGGTACCAGTGCGGACTCCGACGTGACGCAACTGTCCAATCTCGCCCTGGCCGATCTGAAACGTCTGCCGCCCGGTACTTTGCCCCCCGTCGTGCTCAAGTTCGACGCTTCCAGCCTCCCGGTGTGCCTGGTGACCGTAAAGGGTCAGGGGCTGGATGAGACGCAACTTCACGACCTGGCCCAATTCCAGATCCGCAATCAAATCGCAGTCGTGAACGGAGCGGAAATCCCAGCGGTATTCGGCGGCAAGTATCGCCAGGCCATGGTCTACGTGGATCCGTACAAGCTCTATTCGCGCCAGATGAGCGTGATGGACGTGGTAAATGCCGTCAACGACACCAATCTCATCCTGCCGGCCGGCGACGTCAAAATCGGCCCACGCGATTACTATGTCTACTCCAACAGCATGGTGCAGAACGTCTCGGATCTGGATAGCGTGCCCATCAAAACCGTGGACACTCGCTGGGTCTCGGTAGGCGATGTCGGCAAGGCTGAAGATGCGAGCCAGCTTCAGTACAACATCGTGCGCATCGACGGACAAAAGTCCGCCTACATTCCCATCATGAAATCGGGCGGCGACAGCAACACCCTCCAGGTGGTGGATCAAGTCCGCGACCTGGTGAAGAAACTGTTTGACCTGCCCGCGCAATTGGTCACCGACATCGTGTTCGATCAATCGGTCTTCGTGCGGCAGGCGCTCAATACCGTGGTGCATGAAGGTTTGATGGGCTTGCTGCTCACCAGCCTCATGATTCTTCTGTTTCTAGGGAGCCTGCGCGCGACGGTCGCGGTGCTGCTTTCGATTCCGATTTCGATCATGGCCACCTTCGTGGTGCTCTACATGCTGGGCAGCACGATCAACACCATGATCCTGGGGGGCCTCGCGCTGGCTCTCTCGCGCGTGATCGACAATTCTGTCATCTCGCTCGAAAACATTTACCGTCACCTGGAAATGGGGTCGGCGCCTGCCATCGCGGCCGAACAAGGCGGCGCCGAGGTAAACCTGGCCGTTTTGGCCGCCACGCTGGTCGACGTGGTGGACTTTTTCCCGGTAACGCTGCTGTACGGCGTCAGCAAGTTTTTGTTTTCCGCGCTCGCAGCAGCATTCTGCCTGGCGCTGCTGGCTTCGTTCGTCGTCGCTATGACCGTCATTCCGCTCTTCTGTTCGAAATTCCTCAAGGCCTTGCCCGGTGGTCATGAAGCGGCCGAACATGGCGAAAACGTCGAGCACGTGGATGAGGACCTGTCCTGGGGCGGCCGCTTCAACTTATGGTTCAACCGGAATTTCAACCGGCTGCTCAATGTCTACGAGCGCGCCGTGCGCTTCACTCTGAAGGCGCCTGCCGTGACTCTGGTTGCGCTGCTGGGTGTCTTTGCCGCGAGCCTCTTGATTTATCCCTTCCTCGGCCTGGCCTTCTTCCCCCGTACCGATGCCGGCCAGTTCACCGTCAACCTTAAAGTGCCGACCGGCAGCCGCATCGAAGTAACCAACGATTATGTGGCGAAGATCGAAGATCTCATCCGGCACATCGTCAAGCCTAAGGACCTGCGAATGGTTCTCTCGAACATCGGCGTGGTGAATGATATTTCGTCTCTCTATACCACCAACGCCGGGATGTACACGGCTTTTATCCAGGTGCAGTTGAACCAGGACCACGAGATCGGCAGCTACGAGTATATGGATCAGGTGCGCGAGGCGATCGCCGCGAAGTTTCCCGACGTCCGGACCTTTTTCACGAGCGGATCACTCCAGGACGCCATCCTGAATCAGGGCCAGCCCGCTCCCATCGATGTGCAGGTCAATACCCGCGATCTCAACCTGACCTATAACACCGCGCTGGACCTGGCCGGCCGCATCCGGCAACTGAAAGGCGTGGGTGAGATTTATATCCCCCAAGACATGAACTACCCGTCCTTCCGTATGGACGTCGATCGCGTGCATGCCGGCGAACTCGGGCTTTCGCAGAAAGACGTGGTGGACAACGTCATCACGGCGCTCAACTCCAACATTATGATCGCGCCCAATTACTGGGCCGATTACAAGTCCGGCAATGATTACTTCCTGAGCGTTCAGTATTTCGAACATGGCAACCCGGCCATCCACAATTTGGTGGACTTCAAGCAGATTCCGCTGCGCGCGCCCAATTTGAAAGAGCCCACCACGCTCGATACCGTCGTCAAGCTGGTGCCGCTGCAGTCGCCGACCGAAGTGGACCATTACAAGATCCAGCGCGTCGTCGACATCTATGTCACGCCCGTAGGCGAGGATTTGGGGCAGCTCCAGAAGGGGATCAATAGCGTGATTACGGACGCGAAACTGCCCTCCAAGATCCGCGTCACACTGCGGGGAATGGTGAACAGCATGAACGA
>JASIGB010000706.1:0-6011 GCA_030045355.1 Bryobacteraceae bacterium | reverse complement strand
CGGAGGCGGAGGTCTCGCGGAGGCACACTTCCTGATCGCCCTATGCTCCCGCGGTCCGTTGCCCGAGCCGACATCCTTCGTCTACGTTCCCAAGGCCGCCAATCTTCTCCGCGAGCGCGAACTGCACATCGAAGCGCTCGAGCGCCAGCTCGCTGAGATCACGGCGGACCGCGAAGCGCTCCTCCACCTTTACCGCCGGCAAACCCTCGAACTCGAAGAGCGCAACGAATGGGCCCAGCGTCTCGATGACGAACTGAAAACCGCTGGTGACCGCATTGTCGCGTTGCAGCAGGAAGCTGCCGAACTCGCCGCCGGCTATCAAACTCAGGTCGCGCACTTGGAAGAACAAGATCGAATCAAAACCGAGTGGGCGCGCAAAACCTCCGCCGAGCTCGAAGCCAAGTGCCAGGAGTTGGCCCACTGCGTCGCCCTGCTCGACACCGCGGAAGCCACGGTGACTGAGCGTACCATCTGGGCCCAAACCGCTGAGGCTGCTCGCGCCGAACTGGCCGCGCAGCTTGAGATGGTGCGCGATTCGCGCTGGCTCAAGGTGGGCCGCCAGGTGGGGCTTGGGCCGAAAGTTTGAAGACCTTCCTGACCATCCTCTGGCGCTTCGTCAAAGCCCTGCCGCTGGTGCTTGTTTTCCCTCTCTTGCTCGCGTTCGTATTGTTGGCCCTCGCGCTCGCGGATCTTTTCTCGGCCGTCCGCGGAAAATCTCTTCCCGCGAACCGCCGCCCGTCTACCTCCGCTGCGAGCATCGTCATCCCCAACTGGAACGGCCGCGACCTTTTGGCCAAGTACATCCCCTCCATCCTCGAAGCCCTCGCCGGAAATCCTGACAACGAAATCATCGTCGTAGACAACGGCTCCGAAGATGGCAGCGCGGAATTCTTGCGCGAGCAGTTCCCTTCCGTCCGCGTGCTGGCCCTCGATCGAAATCTCGGGTTCGGCGGCGGATCGAACGCCGGATTTCGCGCCGCCAGCAACGACATTGTTGTGCTGCTCAATAGCGATATGCGCGTCGAGAGCGATTTTCTTGCGCCCCTCGTCGAAGCCTTCACTGATGAAACCGTGTTCTCCGTCTCCTGCCAGATCTTCTTCAGCGATCCCAACAAACTCCGCGAAGAAACCGGCCTCACGCAATTCTGGTGGGAGAACGGATCCGTTCGCGTGCGGCACCGCGACGATCCCGCGATCCAGGTTCCCTACCCCTGCGCCTACGGCGGCGGCGGCTCGTCCGCGTTTCACCGCCAAAAATTTCTCGAGCTGGCCGGATTCGACGAATTGCTCGCGCCGTTCTACATGGAAGACACCGACGTCGGCTACCGCGCCTGGAAACGCGGTTGGAAAGTGCTCTACGAGCCGCGCAGCGTGGTTTACCACGAGCATCGCGGGACTATCGGAAAGAAATTCTCCGCCGCGTATATTGACCGCGTTCTCAAGAAGAACTTCGCGCTGTTTTGCTGGAAGAACATACACGAATGGCCGCGCCTCATCTCCCATTCCTTCTTCGCCTATACCGGGGCCGTGGTCACCGAGCTCTTCGGCGAGTCCCCCGAACGCGCCAATTTCGGTGGCCTGTGGCGCGCTTTCCGCCAATTGCTCCAAGCCGTGCGATCGCGCGCGCAAGCACGACGTCAGGCCACCATCGGCGATACCGAAGCGTTTCGCCGCCCGCTCGGAGGATATTTTCGCGACCGGTTTATACCGCCTGCTAACACGCGCGGCTCAGACAGATTGCACGTGCTGTTCGTATCGCCGTATCCGATCTACCCTCCCACTCACGGTGGCGGCGTCTTCATGTATCAGACCGCGCTCGAACTTGCCGCACAGTGCGAACTGCACCTGCTGATCGTGCTCGATTATGCCTGGCAGCGCGAGCCGCATCGCGAATTCGAGCGCCAGGTCGCCTCCATCGAGTATCTGGTCCGAACCGAAGCCAACGAGAAACAGTTCGGTTCCATCCTGCCGTATGCCGTGCGCGAATTCGCGAGCCAGGAGCTCGAATGGCGTCTGCACCGCGAGATGTACCTGCGCGAGATCGACATCGTGCAGCTCGAATACACTGCCCTTGCCCAATATGGCGGCGATTACCGGCGCATCGGATGCCTGTTGTTCGAGCACGACGTCTATTTCCAATCCATCGCGCGCGGTTCCTTCAATCCGCGCGGGCCGATCGAGCGCGCTAAGGCCGCTTACGAATATCTGCGCGCCCTGCGCTACGAACTGCGCGCGCTGCCTCGCTTCGATCGCGTCCAGGTATGCAGTGCGGCAAACGCCAAGTACCTGCTGTCGTTCCTGCCCAAGCTGCGCGGCCGCCTCGACGACAATCGCGCCGGCATTGCGACTTCGCGCTACGAATTCCGCGCGACAGGCCGGGAGCCCGAGACCATGTTGTTCCTGGGCGGCGTCCGTCATCCGCCCAATCAGGAAGGGCTGAACTGGTTCACGCAAAAAGTGCTCCCCTCCGTGCTCAAAGCGAAGCCGCGCGCGAGATTGGTGATCGTGGGCGCCGAACCTCCGCCGCGCCACTCGCTCCCCGATTTGCCCGAGAACATCGAGGTGCGCGGATTCGTGGAAGACGTGCGTGAGCCGCTCGGCCGGTATGCCATCTTCGTCTGCCCCATCCTCAGCGGTTCGGGAATGCGGGTCAAGCTGCTCGAAGCCTTCGCCGCCGGAATTCCCGTGGTCTCGACGCCCCTCGGCGCCGAGGGCTTGGCCGAAAAAGACGGCGAAATATGCGCACTGGCCGCCGATCCCGCGGATTTCGCCCGCCAGATCATCGAGCTGTTCGATCATCCGGAAACCGCGCAAAGGCTTGCCTGCCGCGCGCGCGAACATGTGGTGGCCACACGCGACATGCGCGTGCTCACTGGGCGTTTAATGGATAGCTATCGTGAAGTCTTGAAACAGAAGCGGGAGTAGTTTACTGCGCCGGTTTCTGCTCGGCCAAATCTTCCTTGAGACGCTTCACCACCCGCGCCGCGGTTTTGGTCAGATCGCCCGGCGTGGAATTCTTGGGACGCTCGAAAATGGACCATAACACCACCCGGCTGTTCCGGTCCACGATGAAGAAATTGCCCTTGCCGCGCCCGAACGCCGGATGACTGAAGTTTACACCCCCGGAAAAATCCACTCCGCTCAGGACATCCTGTTTCGTGGAAGGGCTCTTGTTATCGCCGCCCTCGGCCGACGCACCGGAATCGGCGGCTGCCTTAGCCTTGGCCGCATCCGGCGGTTTCGGCGCATACAGATCGTCCAACTTGCTCTGGAACGATTCGCCGACATTATCGGTGAGGATCGCGTCCGCTTTCTTCGGGTCGGTGACCACTTCGACAATTCCTTCCTTCGTCAGTTGATTCGCCAGGAACTGGTCCATGCCGCTGCCCATCGCCAGAATGTACACGCGCTTCACTTGGTGGAGCTGCGGATTCACGCTGGCCACGGGGCCGGCCGCGAGAGCGGTCGCCAAACCGAGCAAGCCACAAAACAACTTCATGAGAATATGGTACCAGCGCCCGGCAACTACTTCGAGCGAACGGCGCTCAGCCCCAAAACGTGTATAAGTCGCTCAGGATTACAGTAATCACTCCCTGTCTCAATGAGGAACAAGGCATTGAACAGGTGTTGCGCAGAATGCCGGATTTCGTCGATCAGGTCATCGTTGTCGACAACGGTTCCACGGATCGCACCTCGGAAGTGGCCCGTTCGTTCGGCGCCGAAGTGATCCGCGAACCCGTGCGCGGCTATGGCCGAAGCTACAAGCGGGGATTCGCTTCCGCCACCGGCGACATCATCATCACGCTCGATGGCGACCACAGCTATCCGCCCGACGCCATCTCCTATTTGCTCGAAGCCTTGCTGCACCTGGACGTCGATTTTCTGAACGCCTCGCGCTTCCCGGTACGCGATCCCCAGGCCATGAGCCTCAAACACCGCTTAGGCAATCTGGTGCTCTCGGTGGCAATGTCGCTGCTGTATTTTCGCTGGGTGCGCGACTCACAATCGGGGATGTGGGTATTCCGCCGCTCCATCCTGAAAGACATGCACCTGGAATCGAACAGCATGGCTTTCTCGGAAGAAATCAAAATCGAGGCTCTGAAAAACAAACGCGTCCGTTTCGCGGAAATTTCCATTCTGTATACTTCGCGCATGGGCGAAATCAAGTTGAACCCCTGGCGCGACGGATTTTACAATCTATATTTCTTGGTGAAGAAGCGTTTTTCGCGCTAATTCGGAGCATGTCCGCCCACGTCGACATCGTGATCCCCACCTGGAACGGCGCGCCCATGCTGGCCGCGACATTGGAAACGCTCAGCCGCCAGACTTACCCGGTCGGCCGCGTCATCGTCGTCGATAACGGCAGCACGGATAACTCCGCCGCGGTAGCCATCCAGGCCGGCGCACAGGTGATTTCCCTAGGCGCGAACCTGGGATTCGCGGTGGCCGTGAACCAGGGCATTCAAGAAGCGGCTGGGGAATATATCGGTATTTTGAACAACGACGTCACGCTCCCGCCGGAGTGGCTGGCCCGGCTGATGGCGAAACTCGAAGCCAAGCCCGAAACTCGGCCCGGCACAGGTGACGCGTGGTTTGCCACCGGCAAGCTCCTGAATGCTCAGCAGCACGATCGCGTGGACGGCTCCTACGACGCCATCTGCCGCGGCGGTTGCGCCTGGCGCTGTGGCCAAGGGCGCTTGGACTCCGAGCTTTGGAATCGTCCTAAGACCATCCGCTTGGCTCCATTTACGGCCGCAGTCTTCCGCGCCAGCCTGTTTAGAACCCTAGGACTTTTGGATGAGCAATTCGAATCTCACCTGGAAGATGTCGACTTCGGCCTGCGCTGCGCCGAAGCCGGATTGAGCGGTCTCTATGTCCCTGAAGCCGTGGCCTATCATCGAGGCAGCGCGACTTTGGGGCGCTGGCATCCCGACACCGTGCGGAGAATGGCCCGCAACCAGGTGCTGCTGGTCGCGAAACACTATCCTCCCAACTGGGTCTTACGTTACGGCTGGCCGGTTTTCATCGCTCAAAGTCTATGGGGATTCGTCGCGCTTCGGCACGGGACGCTACTCAGCTATCTAGCAGGCAAATTGGATGGCCTGCGGCGGTTTCGTGCGGCCCGAGGCAAGCACTGCGCCGCTTTTCCTGCCATCATCGAAGAAAGCGAGAAAGAGATTCGCGACATCCAGGAGTCGACCGGGTTCGATTTGTACTGGAGGCTGTACTTCGCGCTCACTTGATCCCCACCGATGGTATGTCCCGCACCGGTATCGTGATCGTAACCTATAACTCGGCAGGCCAAATTGAACGCTGCCTCCAATCGTGCGCAAGCGCGTGCCCGGACTTACCCGTTGTAGTGGTCGACAATGCCTCACACGACGCGACGTGCGAGTTGGTTCGCAAGTATCTTCGGCAATATCCGGGAGTAACCCTGATCGCGAACGACGGTAACATCGGCTTCGCTGGCGCTGTTAACCAAGGAGTAGCGGCTCTCGACACCGAACTTATCTTGTTATTAAATCCCGACGCGGCATTAAGGACTCCCATCGATGACTTAGAAACCGCCTGCTTGCAGCCGGGTGCTGCGATTGCCGCGGGCCAACTTACTGAAGCTTCAGGGCGCCCGCAGCGCGGGTTTACTCTGCGCCGTCTTCCCAGCGCGCCGGCTTTGGTTTTCGAGGTTCTTGGCATCAACCGGCTCTTCCCCGCCAATCCGCTAAATCGGTCCTATCGATGCTTAGATCTCGATCTTTCGTGCACCGCCGAAGCCGAACAACCCCCGGGCGCCTTTCTCCTGTTCCGGCGCGAAGTGTGGCAGCGGCTGGGCGGTTTTGACACACAATTTTATCCGTTGTGGTTCGAGGACGTGGATTTTTGCAAGCGCACGCGCGACTTAGGCTTGAAAATACAATATGTACCCCAGGTTCTCGCGCTGCACCAAGGTGGTCACAGCATTGCAAGCTTGAACTGGGAATGCCGCGAGGTCTACTGGTATGTTAGCCTTCTAA
>JASIGB010000705.1:0-2628 GCA_030045355.1 Bryobacteraceae bacterium | reverse complement strand
TCGCGTGATGCTGGAAAACGACCGCGTGCGCGTCCTCGATACGCGCATCCCGGTGGGCGACGTCGTTCCGGTGCACTCGCATCGCTGGCCGGCGATCTACTACACCATCGTGGCGGGCGATTTCATTCGCCGCGATGCCGAAGGCAACGTGTTGTTCGACAGCCGCAGCGTGCCGGGTTTGCTCACCAAGTCCGACGTGACGTTCATGGAATGCCTGCCGCCACATTCGGTGGAGAATGTTTCGGCCAACGAGATCCATCTGATCAGCGTGGAACTGAAGAAGTAGGCGTAGCAAAAGCCGGTAGGGATTCGCGTCAATGGTGGCGGAGCGAGGTCATCGGGTCTACCGATGCGGCGCGGCGAGCGGGAAAATAGCCGGCGAGGAAGGCAACCGAGCCGAGCAAGAGCACGGCACAGGCAAGCAGGAGCGGGTCGCCGGGCTTGGCGCCGAAGGCGTAGCCCTGACCCCAACCCGGCGAGAGAAGATGGTTCAAGACCGGACCTAGCGCCAGAACGGCCGGAACGGCGAGGGCGAGTCCCAGCGCCGCCAGCGCCAGCGTTTCGCGCAGCACCAGCCAGGCGAGGCGCTCGGGCCGGGCTCCCAATGCGATCCGGATGCCGATCTCGCTGGTCCGGCGCGCGACCGCGTACGCCATCACGCCGTACATGCCGATCGACGCCAGTAACAAGGCTAGCGTGCCGAAGATGGTCGCCAGTGCGGCGATGGTGCGTTCTTCAGACAGAGCACTATCGATTTGCTGCTGTTGGGTGCGGATATCGGCCAGCGCCAAATTCGGATCCACCGAGCGGATCAGATCGCGAATGCGGCGCTCGGCGCCTGGTTCGTTGCCGGCGAGCTTGACCGCGAAGTTGACAGTCCCGGCCGAGGGATCTTGCAGCCAGGCGCTGTAGAACGCGGGGCGTACCGGATCGCGGAATTGATCCACACGCCAATCGGCGCACACGCCCACGATCCGATATTTCGTATGGCTGGAATCGACGAAGTTCTGACCCAGGGGATCCTCTCCCTGGAAAACCCGGCGCGCGAATTGCTGGTTCACCACCGCCACTCGCGGTCCATTGGGGCGATCATGTTCGTCGATGGCGCGGCCCTTGAGAACGCGGATGCCCAAGGTCTCGAAAAAGCCGCTGCCGATCTCGAGGAAAGAACCACCGAAGGGCTGGTATGTTTGCTTCTGATCTCCTGGCCCAATGCCGGTATACGCCGGGCTGCCGCTAAACGTCGCCGACCGGCCGGATATGGCAGCGAGCCGTTGCTGCAATTCGGAAAGCAGAGCTCGAATTCGCTGGGGTGGATAATGCAGACGCGGCACATCCAGGCTGAACAGCAACACGCCCCGCGGCTGAAAACGGAGCGGAGTATTCGCCAAATTCACGAATGTCATCACGCAGAGTCCCGCGCCCACCAGCAGGAGCATCGATGATGCTACCTGAAGCACGACCAAAAGCCGGCCGATTCGCAGTTTGGAGAGGCCCGCTGTGCCGCTGCTGGCGTCTTTCAAAGCCTCATTGACGTCCACGCGGCGGGACTGCCACATCGGCGCAAGACTGAACAGGACGCCGGTGACAAACGTGATCGCGAGGGAAGCCAGGAGCACTTGCGGGTCGAACGTGGTGGCGAATGGGCTGGGCCGCCACGCCGTGGACAAAGCAGCAGGGATCGCGTTTCGCGTCCAATATCCGAGGGCGACGCCGAGGAGGCCGGCAAGGGAGGCGAGCAGTAACCCCTCGGCGAGTAACTGACGCGCGATGCGCCAGCGCCCGGCGCCCAGCGCGAGACGCAATCCGATCTCCCGCTGCCGCACGGCGGATTTTGTCAGTAGTAAGTTGGCGACGTTGGCGCAGGCGAGCAACAGCACCAGACCCGCCAGCATGAGGACTGTCCAAAACGCGCCTTGGTAGCGTCCGGTCAAGTAATCCACGCCTCGGGCCGCCGACTGCAAGATGAACCGCGGACGCGCTTGAGGGTTTTGCAGCAGCCGCCATAGCGGACCGGGGTTGGCGTCCACTTGCCGCTGGAAGAGCGCGTCGAGAATACTCGCGGCCTGCGAGTCCGAGACGCCCGCCTTCAGCCGGCCCATCATCGGTATCTGCCAAGCAACGGCGTCGTCTAAGAGCGAATTCCCCAAGCGCACCTTGAAGTCCCCGCCGTGGTGAAGACTTCCGTAGACCACGGAAGGCAGGCTCATGGGGGCCCAGATTTCGAAATTCGCGCCGGGCTGGATTCCCGTGAAATATTCCGGATTGACGCCGATAATGGTCACCGGAACCTCGTTCAGGGTGATCTTCTTGCCGATCACGGACGGACTGCGATCGAACCTGCGGGTCCAATACCGATAGCTGATGAGCGCCACCGCGCCGGCGCCGCTTGCCCGGTCGTCCTCCGGCCCGATGGCCCGGCCGATCAGGGGTGAAACCTCCGTCCCGCGATAGAAATCTCCCGATACCAGGAAGCAATTCACCGCCTCGGCGTCAGCATCCACCACCGCGGTAACGCGGCCGATTTCCTTGAATGCGAAGAGGCTGTCAAAGACGTTGCCGGCGCTGCGGAAGGCTTCGTAAATTCGGGGCGTGAACTCGATGTGCATCAATCCGCCATCGGGCGTG
>JASIGB010000704.1:0-5355 GCA_030045355.1 Bryobacteraceae bacterium | reverse complement strand
CATCACGTCGTACTGCCAGCCGGCGCGCGGATAGTCCCAAAGCAAAAATCGCTTGATGCCGCTCGCCAGACCACCCATGTTGCCTTCAGTCTAGCATGCGCTCTCGCGCCTTCCGGCGGCCGAGTGTAAGTCAATGTAACAGCGGATGGAGCTTTATTTGTACTTGCGCAAGACCGCGAGCACGCGCCCCTGAATCTGTACCGCAGCGGCATCCACGAGGATGGGCTGCATGGACGCGTTCGCCGGCTGCAACCGGATGCGTCCGCCGGGCTCGTGATACAGGCGCTTGAGCGTCGCATCGGTACCGTCGATCAATGCCACCACAATCTCGCCGTCGCTTGCCTGCTGCGCGCGCTCTACCAGCACGTAATCGCCGCTCATGATGTGATCGTCGATCATCGATTCGCCGCTCACCTGCAAAGCGAACGTATCCCCTTTGCCGGCGAAATCGGCGAAGTGCAGCATGTCCTGGCCTTCGATGGCCTCCACCGGTGCGCCCGCCGCGATGCGGCCGGCCAGGGGAATGTCAGCCGGGCGTGCCGCTGCACGGCCCCTGCGCCGCTCCTGCAGGTACTTCGCCGAGACTTCGAGCGATCGGCTCTGGTTGAACAGCCGCCGCAGGTAATTCCGCGATTCGAGCGCCTGGATGTGCTTGTGCACCGTGGCGAGCGACGCCAGGTGCAGCCCATTCGCCAGTTCCTCGTAGCTGGGGCTGTAGCCGTTTTCCTCGACGAAATCGGCGATGAAATCCAGCACTTCCTTTTGCCGCTTGGTGAGGGCCATGGCTCCATTGTCAGGCGAATAAAAGGGGAAGTCAATAGCCTTGCGCCGTAGGCTCAAGCTCGGCTCGGCGCGGCATTGAAGTCAGATCGGTCGCAGAAGTGGCCGCCTTCGTGCCGAGCAAGCGATACACGCGCTTTTTCGGAGGCGTCCCATGCTTCCCTCACTCTGCGGCGAAGCAACTCCGCGTCGGCATTGATGTCCAAACCGATCATCTCCACCAAGTCCTGCACCCGATCGGAATACCGATGCACAGCGTCTCGATAGTCGATCAGCAGGCGTGCACGTTCAGGGCAAACCATCTCAGCAAACTGGGGATTTTACTGGGGCAGAAAAGTTACAGAAAGATGTCTGATTTCTGCGTGCCGGCCTTTGCTTCTGGTACTGAACCATGCAAGGATCTCGTTTTGGTACGCAAACCCTCGATTTCCTATTAGCCCCGTCGAAGCTTTCCTCCAATATTGCTGGCGCGTGGAGAGTGAGACGGAGAACCCATCTACCGGGCTCGTGCCGGCTGGGGAGCTCGTACAGGAGAGCCCCGCCACCGCGCCGTCTGTACTTATAGCTGCCGGAGATCCGGTAGAGGAAGCCTCTTTTGCCCTCTGGAACTGGCCTGAAGGCTTCGCACTCGACATCGCCCATGCCACGCGGACCTGGATCCAGTACGGGATGCTGGGATTCGCGGTCGTGTGCATCGTCATCGGCGCCGTAAAAGGCATCCTTGGGCTTTGATTAGTAAGTTGTATTACGTAATAGCCCCAAAGAGGCGTGAGAATTGAGTTGCAAACCGAGTACAAGAAGAGCGACACTACTAAAGGAACTAGCTCACTCCTCCGAGGGCTATCCAACGCCCGCTTCGATTCCTCGTGAATTGAGGCGGGCTTTTATTTTCCGGTAAATCCGCCCGGGGCAAGCCTTTTCCCGAGTCACGGTTACTCTGAGCGCCGAAATGGGCCGGGGAGACGTCTCAGACGCAGGAGTAACAACAAGATGTGTGACTATTCGCTGCATACGTATCCTAATCGGTTGGCGAGCGATGGGGAAAACCTGGTGGTACACCGGTTCGGGGCTGGATCGCTCGGCTTGGCATCTCCAGCGGATCTGGCTCCGGTCATTTCGGCGGCACAGATGGCGCACGCTTCCGTGTGGTCGCGGGCCAAGGCGTGGTTTTTGGGCCGCAACCCCCAATGGGAAGTCGAGAAGCGGGTCCCGGCCGTCTGCATTCCCCCGGGCTCCCGGCTGGTGCTGTCGGACATTCCCAAAAGCTTGCAGCGCGAACTGGGCGTCTGCGAAGTGGAAGAAGTCCAGTTCATGGAAATCTCGGCGGAGGTCAACACCTATCGCGACGCGGTCCGATTCCAAAATGGCCGCCAGGCTTTGTTGCAGCAAATGCGCGAAGGGCAGCGCGTTCAGGTGATTTCGGTCGGTATCGAGGAATTGGACCCCGCGGACGTCCGCGAGTGGACCACCGCTCGATAAGCGCATCTGTCCACCCGCCTGCGGGCGAAAATGCGAATCACCCGCCCCGCTTGCGGGCGAAAATGTAAATCACCCGCCCGCTTGCGGGCGAAAATGTAAATCAATGGTGTAGCCGGCCACATCCACGTGCACAATGTATAGGACGTCGATCTTCACGCCGGCGCCAGTCGCCGTCACCTGTACGTCATCGCTCGCGACCGGTAATCCCAAAGTAGCGGCTGCATTCATAACCTCGCTGCGCACCACGTCCGCCGTCTTGTGGGAAGCCGCGGCGTCGTCCGCGAAATCGTTGAGATAACCTTGCAGCCGCCAGTTCGCGGCATAGGGAGGAATCAGAAGGACGGCAATGATAGCCAGAATGGCGAGGACGGTCGCGCCCGCGATCACGCGCGCGGTCTTGCTCACTTAGGACCGGACTCCGCGAACAAGCCACTCACCGTTTCGTTTCCTCGATCGATTCGAGTTCCTTCCAGATGTCTTCGTCATGGCTTTCCCAATCGATGCTCTTGGTAGTGATGCGTACCTCCGGCACTTTTAGCGTGCCGTGGCCGTACAGGCAGATGTATTCGGTGCGCGGCTGTCCGAACAGCAGCATGTTGGGCCAGGAGCCCGCGCTCACCGGCATCCGCAGGCGCCGCAGGCAGGTGCGGCAGCGATAGCGTTGGTCCCAAATGATCAGGTGCAGCACGCCGAAACACGCCAAAAAGAACAGGAGCATCGCGCTGGTAAAGCCCAGGTCGTGACCGAAGGGCCTTTGCTCAAAGCCGGAGGCTAAAGAGCCGCGAAAGCTGACAACGATCGCCCGCCACACCACACCCATCACCAGCGCGCCGGCCGCCAGTTTCAGCAGCAGAAACCCCCAATACTTCATGCTCATTGGATTCCTCTCATCGCCCTCTGGTTCCCGCGGGGCTCCCGGTTCCCGCGCATGTGGTGATCCATCGTCTCTCTCATCGGCTTCGAATCAATTCTTCAGCAGATTGCGGGCCAAAAATAAAACGTTCGCCGGACGCTCCGCCAGTCTCCTCATAAAATAGGGATACCACGCATCGCCGTAGGGCACGTAGAGCCGCAAACGGTAGCCGGCAGCCACCAATTGACGTTGCAGATCCCGTCGTACGCCATAGAGCATCTGAAATTCGAAACGATCCGGGGCGATACTTCGTTCCCGAATATATCCTATCGCGCGCCGCAGAATCTTTTCGTCGTGCGTGGCGATGGCCGGATACGTCCCCCGATCGAACAGTTCCAGCATCAAACGGACATAGTTCGCGTCCACGTCTTTCTTGCTGGGAAAAGCCACGTCCGATTTCTCCAGATACGCGCCCTTGCACAAACGCACGGGAATCGATAACTCGCAAAGACGCTGAATGTCGCTCGCGCTGCGATGCAGATAGGCTTGGATCACGGCCCGTACGCTTCCATGCGCCGCGTGCAGCTCTGCGACCAGCGCGAGTGTGCGGTCGACATAGGGACTCGATTCCATGTCCACTTCCACCAACCGTCCCAGCGGCTTGGCCCGCGCGACCAGGCTTTGGACGTTGGCGCGGCACGCGTCCGTGGAAAAATCCAGGCCCAGCTGCGTCAGTTTTACCGAAATCGTGGCCTGGAGGCCGAACTGCGCGATCCGGTCGAGCGCGGCCAGATACGCTTCGCGCGACCGTCCCGCTTCCTCGAGCGAAGTGACGCTCTCGCCCAAATGATCCAGCGTGGCCAGATACCCGGACTCGTTGAGCTTCCGGCACACCTCTACCTCGCGCTCCAGCGTCGCACCCGCCACGAAGCGCGACGTCAACCGCTCGGCGGACGGCGAGGTTTCCATCCAGCGCCGAAGCCACTGCTGCCGCGATAGCGCCAAGAGCAGGCTGCGAAGCACGCACTCATCAGGATACTAGGTCCGGTGTGGGGCACGCTTCAGCGTGCCGTGTTCGTACCCATGCGTCCGTTCACCTTCCCGTGGAAGTCGTGAAAGACGGCCTATTCGCAGATGAGTACCTCTGGCGGCTTGACCAGTTTAGCCCTGAAAGAGCCTTCCATCTTCCGGCCATCCTCAAATTCGATCACGAAGTTACCCGTCATCTCCATGGCTCTCCCCCAGTGGTGAGATACATGCAGCACTTGAATCCGGCGGAATTTCGCGTCGTCATTGCTCGGCGGAGCATCCCACTGACCTAAGTACGACTGAAGAGCGGGTTCTCCCATAACTTGGAACCGAATTGGTTCCGGCAACCTTTGTCCCCGGTAGCTCGTAATCTCGAGGAGATATCCGTAGGGGAACCCGCACGTCGGATGCAGGAGCCCGATGGCATCGCTCCCGAATGCTGGCAGAGAACTCAGTACCAGCGCGCAAAGTACTCCACTGGTTCGCGCTGTTAATCGCCCGAACATAGCGGCCTCCTGCTTGAAGGTACATCGGCGGTTCGCAGATTTGGCGTTATCGGCGCGCTCTAGGAGTCCGCCCGGAAGTTGCACAAGTTTCTTGAAAGTCCGCCGCCGAAGCGTTCTTAAAACCGAGCATTAGCAACCCAGCGCGAAGCGGAGGGCAGCACAGACCTGTTGCATCTTTTCAGCGCTCAACGCACCAACGCGCTTGCCCAGACGCTCCTGCGAGATCGTGACCGCGTTGTGCAAGTTTACCGCGCACCGGCCCTTCATCCCGTCATCCATATCCAACACCACCTCGGAAGGAACATCCCGGACGGTCGAGGTGATCGGCGCAACCGTCACGCTGGCGAGATGGTGCACGGCACTCTGCCTCGTGAGGATCAGAACCGGCCTCTGCTTGTCGGGTGGAGCGAATCGCACCAGGTGTACGTCGCCGCGATTCAGTCTTCCGGCCAAGCCGCAACCTCCTCCCACGGCCGGTACTCTCCAATTTTCTGTGGCTGGACCTCATATCCATGGCGCTCTCGCTCCTCCAGTTCCAAAACATGCAACCGTCTGAGGTGTTCCTCGAGAGCCCGGCGAATAAGCGCGGATCGGTTCACCTTTTGCCGTTTTGCCGCTACTTCCGCAGCCTTCAGGAGCTTGCGATCCAGTACCACCTGTATGGTCTCCATTGTGGACTCCTATCCACAATATACTCCCTAGTCAGCA
>JASIGB010000703.1:0-4560 GCA_030045355.1 Bryobacteraceae bacterium | reverse complement strand
AGAATAGGAACAGAACCACCAGCACGCCCATCGCGGCGAGCGAGGCGATCAGATCGGTGAGCTGCGGTCCCACGAAATTGGAAATGGTGAACTGCAGGCCGGCGAAGGTAACTCCGCACAGTAGAGCCGCCGGGAACACGCGCGCCAGCGCGCCCCAGCCGCCCATCACCACCACTAAATACGCCGGCACGATCAGCGAAACCGGCGCGCACATGCGTCCCACCCCCGCGCTCAACCGCGCGAGTGGCAGCCCCGTGATTCCGGCCAGCGTCACGATGGGAATCGCAATCGATCCGAACGCCACCGGCGCCGTGTTTGCCAGCAGGCAGATCGCGGCCGCATGGAAGGGCGAAAACCCCAATCCGGCCAGCATCGCGGCCGCCACGGCCACGGGTGTTCCGAATCCCGCCGCGCCTTCCAAAAACGCGCCGAAAGCGAACGCGATCAGCAGCGTTTGCAGCCTCGGATCGCGCGTCAGGCTGCGCAACGAGTGCTTGATGGCTTCAAACTTCCCCGTATCCAGCGTCAACCGGTACAGGAACAGCGCCCAGATCACGATCCAGCCGATGGGAAACAGCCCATACGCCGCGCCGTACGCCGCCGCCGACACGATCCGCTCCACGGGCATTCCATACAGGAAGAACGAAACCAGGATCGTCGTCCCCAGCCCCGAAACCCCCGCAATCCACGCCGGCGTCCTTTTGATGCCGAGCAGATAGAGCAGTACGAAAATCGGCAAAGCCGCTACCAGAGAAGAAAGCAGCAGGCTTCCGTGAATGGGGGCGTAGTTATGTTGCCACATGACGCGAATGTCATGTATATCAGAGCGAGCGCTTGCGCTTCAAGTGGCCGCGGGGATTTTGACGATTGTTACAGAACGGTTGCGGACCTCACTCGCCCGCAAAACATCTCGAAAGCATCTGCCGTGTCTGTGGCGCGAGAGCGCCGAAGGGAAACGTCACCGTCTCGCCTCCCACCAGGTTGCCGGCGGTCAACGATTGGTTCGGAAGCGGCATCGCGCTGAAGGAAATATCGCCCGGCCCGCTGTTGTTCCCCATGCTTTCTTGTTTTTCGCTCTTATAGACCCGCGGGGTGCCGTCATCCACCGCCGCCGAAATCTCTTGCCCCGTCTTCGGACCGCCCGGCGCCCAGGCCAGCTTGATCCCACCTTTGTGTGAAACGGCGGAACACTCGACCGTCAACCTGTACATGTCCATTCGGGTGGCGTCGTTCACGGCCGGCACTTCCCGCACCATGCTCGCGCTGATCCCATGCTCGGTCTGCCGCACCGTCCATTGCGTAGCACCCCGAGCTTCCTCGGAAAGCCCCATCACCCATGCGCGCGATGTGGCTGCGTCCGGGGCCGCGATACCCGCGGCGTGAATCGCCGAGTTTTTCATCTCGGTATCGATCGCGGCGGTGACCGAGGGATCGGTACTCGCTGCCCGCACGCGATCGAGCGGCAGTCCATTGGTCAGCTTGCTGAGCAGCATGGCCGCGACGCTCGGATCGGCCTGCGCCGCGTCGAAGCGCTGCAAGGAAAGCCCGCCCTGCGGATTGGCCTCGGTGTGGCACACCGCGCAGTATTTCTGCACCAGCGCGTTTTGCTGATCGACAGGCATCGTGCCGCTCGCCATCGCGGGCGCAAGCCCTAGCGCCATCCAACCAAACGCCGCTCGCAAAGACAAGTGCGGCCTCCTCGTCAATCCAGCCTACTACTGGCGCGACTCCGATGGGAGTATAGTTGCCACATGCGCAGCGTGATCTCAGCCGCCGCAGCCGCGATAGTGGGCTGCCTCATGCTCGCCGCTCAAACACAACCGCCCCCACGCCGAGCGTTCGATGTCGCCTCCATCCGGAAAATCGATCCAGAACGTCCCACGGTCTACACCAATCCATTCAGTTTCTCGCCATCGGGCCGCTTCACCGCTACCAACGTCACCTTGACTGACCTCATCGTGGTGGCCTATGGAACCCGGCGCATTCAGATGCGCGGCGGTCCGGCGTGGATCGATTCCGACCGCTTCAACGTCATCGCACAAACCGATGCGACGTCCGGCGAGGTGAAACTCCAGGAACACAGGCCGATGATCCAGGTCCTGCTCGAAGACCGCTTCAAGCTCGCGCTGCACCGCGAAACCGAGGAGACTACGGTACTGGCTCTCGTCACCGGCAAGGCGCCGCCAAAGATACAGCCCGCCAAGGAAGGGGAAAAGAACGCCGTCGTACCCGGCAATCGCGGTCAAATGAATTTCGTCGATACGCCGATCGAAGGGCTCGTCAATACTTTGTCGAATATTCTGCACACGCCGGTTGTCGACAAAACCGGAATCACCGGCTTCTACGATTTCACGCTCGACCCGTTCCAGTTGTCTGACCCCAAGACGCCGGTCACCCCGGACGAATGGCCCGAATTAGTCCTGACCGCAGTCCGCGAACAACTCGGGTTCAAGCTGGAAAAACAAAAGGCCTCGCTCCAGTTCACGATCATCGACCACGCCGAGCAGCCCAGCGATAACTAGTCCCTAATCACGATTGGGGCGACTCGAACACTACCACCGCCAGCGGCGGCAGCGTGATCGACAAGCTGTGATAATGCCCGTTGTACGAAATCGGCTCCGAACCCACAAAGCCGCCGTTGCCCATGTTGCTCCCACCCCATAACTCGGAATCACCGTTCAAAATCTCGCGATACACGCCCGGATCGGGCACACCCACGCGATACTTCAGCCGCGGCACCGGCGTGAAATTGCACACGAACAGCAGAAACGGCTTGCCGCCCTGCGGACGCCGGATGAACGAAATCGTGGAGCCGTCCACGTCGCGGAAATCCACCCACTCGAATCCGGCCCAATGAAAATCGACCTGATAGAACGCCGGATGCGTCCGGTACAGCCGGTTCAGCTCCGTCACGAACGCCTGCAGCTTGCGATGAAAATCGTAGTGCAGCAGCTCCCACGGCAATCCGCGCTCGCTGTACCACTCATCCCACACCCCGATCTCCGAGCCCATGAACAGCAGCTTCTTCCCGGGATGCCCGTACATATAGGCCAGGAATGCGCGCACGTTGGCGAACTTCTGCCACATATCGCCCGGCATTTTACTGAGCAGCGCGCCCTTGCCGTGTACCACTTCGTCGTGCGAAATCGGCAGGACGAAATTCTCGGTGAACGCGTACAGCATGCTGAACGTGATGTTGTTGTGGTGAAATTTGCGATGCACCGGATCGTGCGAAAAATAATCCAGCATGTCGTGCATCCAGCCCATGTTCCACTTCATCGTGAACCCCAGGCCGTTTAAATAGGTTGGCCGCGAGACTCCGGTGAACGCGGTCGATTCCTCGGCCGCCGTCATCGCGCCCGGTACCTGGTGCGCCAGCTCGTTAAAGCGCCGCAGAAAATCGACCGCCTCCAGATTCTCATTCCCGCCGTACATGTTCGGAATCCATTCGCCCGCCTTGCGCGAATAATCCAGGTACAACATGGATGCCACAGCATCCACGCGTAGGCCGTCAATGTGATACACCTTCAGCCAAAACAGCGCGTTCGAAATCAGGAACGTGCGCACTTCATTGCGGCCGTAATTGAAAATCAGCGTGCCCCATTCTTTGTGCTCGCCCTTGCGCGGATCGGCATGCTCATAGAGCGCGGTCCCGTCGAAATGCGCCAGTCCATGTGCATCTTTGGGAAAATGCCCCGGCACCCAGTCCACAATCACGCCCAGCCCCGCCTGGTGGCAGCGGTCGATGAAATACATGAAGTCCTGCGGCGTGCCGAAACGCGACGTCGGCGCGTAATACCCGATCACCTGGTAGCCCCACGACCCCGAATACGGATGCTCCTGCACCGGCAGCAGCTCCAGGTGCGTGTACCCGCGCTCCACTGCATACTGCACCAGCTTCTCCGCCAGTTCCCGATAACTCAAGTACGAATTGTGCGGCCCCCTCAGCCAGGAGCCGAGGTGGACTTCATAGATCGAGATCGGTTCTTTCAAATTGTCCTTGCGTGCCCGCGCCTCCATCCACGCCTGATCGTTCCATTCGTACCCGAGATCGCACACGATGGCCGCCGATTTCGGCGGCAGCTCCATCGCGAACCCGTAAGGATCGGCCTTCTGCTGCCGGTACCCGCGCGACGCCGCCCGCACCGAATATTTGTAGTTCGTCCCAGCGCCCACCCCGGGGAGAAAAATCTCCCACACTCCGCCCGAGCGCAGCCGCATGGGATGCCGCCGGTCGTCCCAATCGTTAAAATCGCCGATCACGCTCACTACCTCCGCGTTCGGCGCCCACACCGCGAACCGCACGCCCGTCACGCCCTGGCACTCCACCACGTGCGCGCCCATGGTGCGATAGCTCTCGTACTGCGTGCCTTCGCCGTGAATGTGCAGGTCGAAATCGGAGATCAGCCGCGGAAACCGGTACGGGTCCTCGATGGTCCGTGTCGATCCATCCCACAAAGTGAGGTGCAGCTTGTAATCGCCCGGATCCATCGCTAGGCGCACGACGAAGAATCCCTCCGAGCGCGTCTTCTGCATCGGATGCGCCAGGCCGCCCACGAT
>JASIGB010000702.1:0-3058 GCA_030045355.1 Bryobacteraceae bacterium | reverse complement strand
ATCGACGAGCGCTTTGTACTCGAGCAACAGCGCGACGAACTTAGAATCTCCCGCACGCGCGGCCCGCAGCAGAGGTGTGGCGCCTTGCGCGAGCATCGTGTCGCCCCCGCGATCCTGCGGCACATCTCGATAGGGCGGACGCCGCTTCAACTGAATGTTTGGATCGGCGCCCTTTTCGAGCATCATGCGGCCGAGATCGAGGGCTGTGAGCTTGTCTTCGCTCGGAAGGACGGCCATCGCGCCGTTGCCCTTAACCGGCAGCGTGCTGACATCGGCGGCCATGTAAACCGGAGAGCGGCCGAACAAATCCCATTTGTTGAGATCGGCACCGCCATTCACCAGCACGGCCGCAGTGTCGAAATGCATGTTCTCGATCGCGATCAGCAGCGGCGTTTCGCGGTCGGGATCTTCGGAATCGGGGTCCGCGCCGGCGGCGAGCAGGTATTGAACGCACAACGCGCAACCTTCTCGCGCGGCATAATGCAGCGGCGTAAAGCCGCCCTTGTTCATGTCCTTCGGGCGAGGCTCCTGGATCACTTTGCGCGGCCACTGATTGACCTTGCCGTGGTCATTCACGTTCGCACCGCGCGAGGCCAGAAGCTTCACCATGTCGGCCTGGCTCAAGGCTGCGGCCCACATGATGGCTGACTGCTCGCCCCAGGTTTCCTTGGCGTTGACGCCGGCGCCCGCGTCCAGAAGCACTTTGGCGGCGTCGACGTGCCCGCTGCGCGCGGCCTCCATGAGCGGAGTTTCTCCGTTGGGCGTTTTGAAATTGGGATCGGCGCCGGCTTTAATCAAGGCGTCGACGATAGGCGCGGAGCCGATGATCGCGGCTTCGGTGATGGCGGAGGTTCCGAACTGATTTTCGAGCTTGACGTTCGCGCCGGCTTTGATCAACGCACGGACCAGTTCGAGATCGCCGTTGGCCGCGGCGTACATGATGGCTGTCGCGCCATCGGCGCCTTTGGCGTTGACGTCCGTGCCCTTGACGTTTAGCAGGCGCAGAGCCGCGGAGCTATCGCCAGAGGCCACGGTGTCGAGCAGGGAGGGAGCGCCCGCGGCCGCGAGCGACGCGCCTGACGCCAGGACCGCAATTGTAGCCACGAACGCGCGCACGCCTAGACCTCTGAGAGACCGTTGACCGAGTCGCCGATCGACTTCACTGGGATCTCGTTGCGCTCGAGCAGCGTGAAGAGCAGATCGCCGTGGCGGGAATCCTGCGGATACTTCAGGTGCTGGCCGCCCTTAATCTTTCCGTTGGCGTGGCCGAGAATTGCCGACGGCAACGGGTCGTTATTGTGTTTATCGCTGTTGCTCATATCGCTGCCGAACAGAATCGTGGAATGATCGAGCACCGTGCCATCGGCCTCTTTCGCGGCCTCCAGCTTCTTGACGAACTGCGCGAACACCTGCGTGTGGTAGGTCTGGATCTTCACCAGCTTGTCCATCTTCTCCGGATTATTGCCGTGATGGGACAGCGGATGGAAGCCCTCGGAGATTGCCAGATTAGTGTAGGTGCGCATGCTGGCTTCGTGATCCATGGACATGGTGATCACGCGCGTGACATCGGCCTGGAAGGCGAGCGCCATCAGGTCGAACATCAGCTTAAAGTATTCGGTGATATCGTTCGGGGTTCCGATGGGCGCCTCGGGAATATCGAGATTGGTGGTGCTGGCCTTCTCCGCCATTTGCACGCGGCGCTCGATTTCGCGGACGGAATCGAGATAATCGCCGACCACATTGCGGTCGCCGACGCCGAGACTCGCGTTCAGACGCCGCGCTTCGCCTTGTACATGATCGAGAATGCTGCCGGTTTCCGCGAGAATCTGCGCGCGTTCTTCGGCGGTGTCGCCCTGTCCGAAGAGTTTTTGGAACACCGCGCGCGGGTTGCCTTCCTGCGGCAGCGGCTGGGTGGGTGTGCGCCAAGCGATACGCGCGCTGGTGGTGGTGGTGAGTTCCAGAGAGGGCAAACGCGTGTCCTGGCCGACGTAACGCACGGCGATCTGGTCCGCGCTCACGCCGTAGTCCGGCCCGTTCTTGCCGAAGTCCCAGGGCTTCACGGCTGTGAGCCAGCCCTGCTCGATGTAGGCGTGCGGCTCGGGCGTTTCGGCGGGCTTGTTGCGCAAGCCCGACACGATGGTGAGGTGCTTGCGGAACGGCTCCAACGGTTTCAGGATCGGAGACATGGTGTAATCGGCGCCGGTTTCTTTCGGCGACCAGCGATCCATGATCGCGCCGTGCGGGAAGCCCACGAACGCGAAGCGCTTGGGCGGGCCGCCGGCCGGAGTTTTCGCCCAGGCCGTGGAGGCGGGAATCATGGCTTCGAGCAACGGCAGCGCAATGCTGGCTCCGGCTCCCTTCAAAACCGCGCGGCGTGGAATATGTTTTTTGAATAAGAACATGTCGCGTCTCCTTATCTATCTTCTTGGGCTTCTCATCTTCGCGCACTCTGGACCGGCTCGGGCTTGGGCTGCGGCGCCCGGTGCATCTTGAATTGGTCGCTGGCCACGATATCCTCAACGATGCCCGAAAATCGGTAATTCTGCGCCGAGGTGTCGCGCACGATCTTGCGCACCGCGGGCATGTCGTAATATTCGCGCGTGCGGCCCATCGAGTAGGTCAAAAGCGCCTCGGTGAAAGTCTGGACAAACTGCTCGGGACGGCGCAGCAGCGCGTTGCGCAAATCGTCCGGACCGTTGATCTTGGTGCCATCGGGCAGTTCGCCGGCCGAATCGATGGGCGTGTTGGCGAAGCGGTCCTTATCGCGCCACATTCCCGTGGCATCGAAGTTTTCGAGCGCGAAACCGAGCGGATCCATGATCGCGTGGCAGGACGCGCAGGTGGGGCTGGCGCGATGTTTGGCCATCAGCTCGCGGACCGTGAGCGCTTTGGTGGTGCCGATATCTTTATCGTTCAGTGTCCCGGCGTTGGGCGGCGGGTTGGCGGGCGGAACGCCCTCAATATAAGTCAGGACGAATTTGCCGCGCAGCACGGGCGAGGTGCGGTTGGGATAAGCGGACGCCATCAAAACGGCGCCCTTGCCGAGCAAGCCCCAGCG
>JASIGB010000701.1:0-5900 GCA_030045355.1 Bryobacteraceae bacterium | reverse complement strand
ACCTTCGACTCCGGATTTGACGGAGTCATCGGAATTCGCCGCATGAAACTGGCTTGAGCCGGCGGACACGATCCCCTAAAGCACGATCTTCGCGATAGCCTTTCGAGCTTCCTTGCGCACCGCCGGACGTTGGTTATCGAGGAGGCCATCGAACCTTATTTGCCGCCTGGCTTTCCCAACCGGCTCCGGGTGCTTCTCACCGCGTCAGGTCGATCCCGAACTTCTTGAACTCCTCGGCGTAGTAGCGCCGATGCAGCAGATCCCATTCCTCGGTGCCTTCGGGGATCTCCTTTTTCTGCGAGCGGATCTTGACGCGCGCGGCGCGGTCCACCCTCTCCTCCACGCCCAGCAGTTCGGTCATCGCCTGCACGATCGCCAACCGCACGTCGTTAGGATCCTTCTTCAGCCGGAACTCACGCGACTTGCGGAACGCCGCCACCAGCTTGTGCGAAATATCGTTGATCTTGTCGCGCGACAGCTTCATATTGTCTCCGGTATCGCGCCCGGACGCCCGAATCACTTTGCGCTGCGAGATCAGCGTGTTCTTGATGCGGCGGAACATCTCCTGGTAGCTGACGCCTTCCCGCCGCATGTAATCGCTGTACTGGCTCAGCAGATCGCGCACCTCATCGTTCAAGCGATCCTCCACCTGCAGCTCTTCTTCAATCAGGTGGCTGATCATCTCGGCCGCCGACTCGGCGCTGCTCGTCTCGATAATTTGCGGCGTCGTACGCTTCACCAGTTGCCGCGACAGATAGCTTATGAATTCTCTACTCAGCAGCATGCGGTTCTTTGAGGTAATTTCCCCCGTTGCAATTCCCCAATTTTCGCACATTCAGTTGGGCGGCTCGCCCCGGTGATTCTGAAGAAACGCGGTGTCAATCGCCTTGCGGCCCCGAAAGCCCTCGCTCACCCCGTGCCAAAAACGAATGCCGCTCTCTCCGAGCTTCCAGCAAAGATAGACTTCCTCGCCGCGAAAAAGTGTCGGAAAGTCGATGAGCCCGATGTCCAGGTCCTTCACCAGGCAAACGAAGGAATGAATTTTCCCGATCGCTTGTTCCAGCGCCCGGGCTGCTTCCTGGCCGCGCATTTTCTGTTCCAGCGCCTGGGCCCGGTCCACTTGCACGCCGCCCAGCATTGCCACTCGCTGGGTCACTTGCTGGCGCTCCGCTTCCGCGCTTTCGTACTCGGCTTTCCGCTGAATCGCTTCGCGAATGGCGGCGTCGATGTCGGGTAAAAGCTCCTCGGCTTGTTGCAGGGTAAAGAACCTGGGCATCGCGAATCGCTACCGCCCGTTCGATTCCTTCTGCATCTCGGTGGCTTCCATCGACGACATCTCGCGCAGAATGGTCCTGTAGATGGCCTCCACGGCCTCGGGCGTCAAGGGTGCTCGCGCCTGGGCGCCGGCAAGCTGCAAAACCCGTGCTTCACGCCCAGGTGCGCTGGCGGGCGCATGATAGCGCCTCTTGACCTCGCCCACTTCCCGGACCACCTGTGCCCGCTCGTTGAGCAGCTTGATGATTTGTGAGTCGATCGAATCGATTCGTTGCCGTGACGCCGCCAGCGCCTGATTCAGGTCCGCGCTGGGCTGCGCGCAGACCGCCGCGCCAAAAACGAGAAGGAATAGAAGCCGCATCATAGTTCACGCCTATAGTTCACGCCTTGGAGTTCAATGGACCGGCGCTCAGTAGATCTCGAAGCAGAACGCGTGATTGTCGCCGTTGGGCGAGAGCGCGTATTCGCCCTCTTCGAGCGCTTCGTCCGCTTCCACGCGGTACAGATGCCCGCCCAGCGGTCTCACCGCCAGGTGCAGCGCGTGCGATCCGCCGCGCCGCCCTCTGCCGTTGAAATTGACCTCGCGATTACCGCCCTTCACCTCCAGGCGGTAGAGCTCGAAACTATCCGGCTGGATATTGCGGGCATCGATGATGAAGATCGGCTCGGCCAAAGGCGTGCGCGCCGGAGACGCCGCGCCCGGGATCACGAATGTGTCGCTCTTGCGGCCAGCCTCGGCGTTGGCGACTTCGGTTTCCACCAGGTTGGCGGCGTGCAAAAGATAGGGAATGTCGGGCTTGGGCGGGACGGGACCGGCGTATTTCTCGGCAGCCGACAGGCATCCGGCCAGGGCGAAGACAAAAGCGATTTTACTACGCATGGTGTCCCTATTTTCCCGCGTTTGCACCCAGCCCGGCAGGGCGCGCCGTCCAGGACCACTCGGTGCGCAACTGTTTTACGAAGGCGTCAGGATCCGCCGCCTGATAGAGCACCGCCGATCCGGCGGCGTTTTTCGGGAGCAGCACCAGGCGAGCGCCGCCCGCCCGATACAGCCGCACCTTGTCGCCATTAGCGACTTGAAACCAGCCGGATTGATAATACGCATTGGCGAAGCCGTTGGTACGCCGGATCGGACGCCAGCCGGGGTTCTGTTGCAAATCCACGATCTGGACACCGTTCACATCCACGGCCGAGGCGTGGAGGGTCACCGGGTAGAAGCGATCGTGAATCGTCAGCGTGTCCGCCGTCAGCGTGTATCCGGGTGCACCGGGTGAATACAGCATCGCCGCCGTCACCAACCCTGCCGCGGCGAGCGCGATTGCAAAGCCGATCCACTTGCCGGTAGAGGCGCCTCGTACCTGGGTGAAGTCCGCGTGGGGCCCGGCGGCGGTACTCTGCGGCACGGCGGCGCGAACGGTCCGAAGAAATCCGTCGACATCGTCGGGACTAACCAGTACGGTCTTCCCGCCGGTGACCAAGACTACGATTTTGCCGCGATCGGTCACATACCAGGTGGACTTGCCGAGCTTCGACGTGCTAAACAGCCCGTAATATCCGAACAGCCCGCCGCTACCCGCCAGGCGGATGCAGCCGCGCAGATCGTCGCGATCGCCCCTGCGGGCCTCGCGCAGATCCACCAGCGGAACGCGCACCGTGCCCACCAGGCGCTGCACCAGGATCGCCTGCCCCTCGATTACGTACCCGCGCGGCGACCAGGCGAAACCAATCGCCAGAACCACGATTGACAGCAGGGTGAGAATCAGATTGTGGACAGCCAATACGACGGCCAGAAGGGTTAAACACACTACTGCTGAAATGATTTTGGTGGTGCGGTCGAAGGATGCGGGAAACGGCACGCTCACTCCCGGATCAGCAGGCTGGTTCGATCCTCCACGGCCCGGCAGATGCGGTGCAGGTCCGCCTCCTCCACCGGTTTGGTGAGCACAAAGCCTTCGCTGTTGCGAAACGCGCGGCCCACGTCGCTATTGTAGGCGTCGGTGAGCAGCACAAACCCGCCCACGCGCAGCCGCACGCGCTCGCAAAACGCGACCCAGTTGAGCCCCGGCAACCTAACGGCGCAGATCACCATGTCGAACCGCAGCCGGTCGACGACGTCGAGAGCCTCTTCTGCGCTCGATACCGGCACCACACGGTCGCCACGGTTGGCGAGCATCTGCACCAACTGGCGTTGTACCTTCCCGTCCGGCTCCACCACCAGGGCGGTGAGTTGACGGATCGCCTCGGTCAGCTCCGAAGAGCCCGAGCTGGTTTGCCGCGCTTCGATCACCGGCAGTTCGATGTCAAAACGGGCTTGCGCGGGCGACGTGCGAACGACGCGGAACTCGCCGCCGTGGCTCTCGATGATGCCGCGGCACACGCCCAAGCCGAGCGCCCCCGACCCGGTATGATCGCCGTCGGTGGAATCGCCCCGCGAATCGGGCGAGCGCAGCGGATAAGCGATCTCCACCAGCACGCGCTTGGCGAGCAGGCTGCTCGACACCGTAATCACTTTCTCGCGCGCTTCGGCCGCGGATTTTTCGGCATCCACCAGTAGATTGAGCAGCACCTGTTCCAATTGCCCCGGCGAGCCGAGCACGATGGCGCGCTTCACCGCGAGCTGCGCCTTGATCTCCACACCCTTGGCTTTCCATTCCGGCGCGCGGAACTTCAGAAGTCCGGCCAGAATCGCATTCAGGTCCAGTGGCTCGGCCTGCGCCTGTTCTACCGTAGAGAAGGAAACCAGCCGCGAGACGATCTCCGAGGCCCGGCTGGCCTCGGCGGTGATGGATTCAAGCTCGGTGTGATTGGAATCGCCGTTGCGCGCCAGCAACGCGTTGGCCAGGGTGGCGATGGATTGCAGCGGGGAACGCAATTCGTTGGCGACGTCGGAGATCAACTGTCCGGCCGCGGCCAGCTTTTCGCTGCGGAATAACTGTTCGCGCATGGAGTGCTGCTCTTGGAGTTTGAGCGCGGTGGCGATCTGGTTCGCCAGGTGCTGCATGGCGGCTTTCTCGCCGCGGCTGAAGTAATGGAAACGGCGGGAGTGATGAATCTCCAGCACCCCGATCAGCTCGGTTTGCGCGAACATCGGGACCAGCAGCACCGAACGCGGCGCCAGCACCGTATCCTCCTTGCGGAAATACTGGCTGCGCCGCACGTCGGGAATCGCGATCAGGGTGTGGCCGCGGTAGCACGCGGCAATTCCCGAAGCCAGCGATCCGGCGGGGGCTTCCGGATCGATGGAATCCACCAGAGTGTTGTTCGAGCGCACGCCCTCCAGCATTTTGGTGGCGTGGTTGTGGATGTACAGGCCGACGCCGGTCGCATTTGACAGGGCGGGAAGGTTGAGCATCAAACGCCGCAGAATCTCGGTGGAGGACGTCGCGCCAATGACCTGTTCGCCGAGCGAATGCAGCATTCGCATCTGTTTTCGCAACGTCGCCATGCGCCGCTCGCGAAACCACCAGATCACCGCCAGCGTGCCCGCCACAATGAGGGCCGCCAGCAGCACCGGCGGTTGAATCACCCAGCCCCGGGAGAGCACGGCCACCGCGGCCGGGGCGGGAATCAGGATCTGGAAGTATCGGTCGTACGGCGGCAGCGTGCAGTACTGGCTGGCGATGCCTGTCACGCGAATGCGATCGCCGATGCGGAAGCCGCTCAATTGCGGATCCGCATCGCGCCGCGTCCGGGGAAGAAACACATTGAGTTCACTGGACGACGGGCCGATCAACAGCAAATCACCTCCGCCGTTCCGGTTTTCCCCGCTGATCATCGTTTCCAAGGTCACCAAAACGCCCATGTAACGGAAGCCGGCCAGATCGAGCAGTGTGATCGCCTTGGGCGTGGGCGGCGTTCCCTGGCGCAACCTGTGGACGGTTTGAGGAACCAGGAGGGGCAATCCACCTCGTTTCGCAATCACGCCGCGCGCTTCTACCCAGTCTCCCGCCTGCAAATCCGGCAATTGGGGGATTTCCGGCCGCAAGAGCAGCCCAAAAAATTCCTGATCCTGAATGGCCACGTAGTAGGAATCGGTAATCCAGATCGGCTTGGCGGAGACCTGACCGGTCACCACCACACCCTGGCCTTCGTAAGCGGGGACACGGTCGCGTCCGGCGCGCGAGCCAGCCTGTTCCAGAGTGAGTCTAGCCGGTGCGGGAGCCTTACTTTGAGCCGGGGGTTTAGCGGGAGCACCCGCGCAGGCAAGCGCCCACGCAAGCATCAGTGCTGCCGCGCCTCGCCATGTCCCAGTCACGTTACCGCCTTTTACGCCCAGCGGAGATACTTCGGCCCCATCCACCGAAACTCCAACGCTGCGAGGCCTTTTCGGGCGCCGTGTTGCACAGGTAATCAGATGAAGGGAACGCTTACCGCGATCATATCATGATCTTGTGACGCGCGATTCTGAATTGCGGCGCCCGACGGGGTGGGCGCGGCGATAGGGGCGCCGTGGGCACCCGCTTCCAGGGCCTACTCGTTCGAAGCGCTGGACACTGTAAGGCTGGTCTGCCCGGCCAGAATCTTCAGGACCAGAAGATCCGAAGGATGGAATGTTGCCACAGCAATATGGGCCAGATCCTCGTCGCTCTTGGCAATGTGATTGCGAATCAACACGCGCAACTCGT
>JASIGB010000700.1:0-4117 GCA_030045355.1 Bryobacteraceae bacterium | reverse complement strand
GTGATCGATCTGGAGCAGCAGAAGATCCTGAAGACCGTGGATCTGCCCGCCGAAGACCGCGAGGACAACCGGATGTCCTTCGAGGTTTCACCCGACGGCAAGTATCTTTATCAGTTTGGCACCAAGATCAAAATCCTCGACGCGTCGGATTTCAAGCTGGTGAACGAATTGGACCTGGCTGAGCCGGATTACGGCGCGCTCGAAAACGTCCGCCTGGGAAGCGACCTGGACTTGATCAGCCAGCCCGGCATGCACGTTTCGATTTTCAACTCGTCCGATCCGATCGTGCACAATCGCATCTTCGGCCTGGCGCGGTTGAACCTGGAGACGCGCGAAGTGGACTACAATCCGATCGGCCCCGCGCCGGCCGGGATGTCGAGCCTGCAGGTTACGCCGGACAAGAAATTGGCCTACACCGTAGTGACGAGCGGCGGCTATGAGAATAAAAGGTGCGAGTTTTGGAAGTTCGATCTGGCAAGCGACCGGGTGACGCAGCGCGCCGAAGTGCCGTGCCGGACGCGCTTCAGCTTCGGGATATCGAGCGACGGGCAGAAGCTGTATATCTATGGCGCGGGCTTTGACATCGAAGTGTACGATGCGGCGACCTTGAAGTACGAGAAAACCTGGGATCTCAACAACGACGTCACCGGCGGGATCGCGGAGATACCGTAGGCCGCGATCGAGGCGTCCATTTTGGTCCTCCGCACGTCGGCCGGGTGTTCAGGCACTGTACAAATCACCGCGGTCGGCTGGACGGAATGTTTCAGGCCTCTCCTGATGCATACCCGGAGTGCCTCCCCGTCGCAACTTGCACGGCGCAAGCTTCCTCGCGAACATGACCGGGCTGATTGTGCGCACGCTGGAATCGAGCGGGCGGGAATTCGCGAGGCATGCCAACGTTACCGATCCGCATCCGGCCGGAAGCAACACCACGTATTTGGCTGTCGTCGACAAGGACGGCAATATCGCGAGCTGGTTTCAGAGCCTGTATTGCGCGTTCGGCTCGCGCGTCACGGTAGCGGGGAGGGGTTTTGCGCTGCAAAATCGCGGCACGAGCTTTACGCTCGATCCCAAGCGCTCGCCAGCCGCAAGCGTCCGTTTCACAGCGTTATTTCGGCGTTCATGGAAAAGGGCGACGAGCACATCGGCTTCGGGATCATGTGCGGCGCAGTATAGCCCATCGCACACGCGCGGTTCGTCTCGAACTTCGTCGATTACGGCATGGTGCTCCAAGAAGCGCCGGAGGCGCCGCGGCGGGCAGGCCATCCTGCACAACTCGAGGACCAGCGTGAACTATGCCGCATCCGACCCTCGCGCCGATGAAGCCGCGATTCCCGAACCGCTGACGCGCAGCCGCGAGTAATAGACAAACAGCCCGGCGGCCAGCGCCAGAATGAATCCCAGCGTCAGGAACATTTTCAATTCAAACGAGGCGATGGACGAGATCTGGCGCGTGGGCACGAACGCCATCGCAAAGCCGAGAGCGGCCATGCTCAAGCCCGCGGTGGCGGCCACCTGCAACAGAGGCCGGCGAAAATAGCGCGGCTCCGTGTGCTTCGAGAACACGCGCCTCACCAGCGACAGGAACAGATAAAGGTAGGAGATCATCTGCAGCGCGACGGCCAGATCAAGTAGCGTCAAGTAGGCTTCCTGCACGGACGCACCGATGAAGCTCATGGCGATGATCGCGGTGGCCAGGAATCCGAACATGATCAATGCGACGTGTGGCGAGTGGTGCCGCGGATGGACCTTGCCGAGCGCTTTGGGCATGTAGCGATCGAGACCGCAGACGAACAGGATGCGCGCCGAGCCGCTTACCCATGCCGATGTGGACCCCGCGATCGACGCCGCCATCAGGATCGCGAGCGGCAGCAGAATCCAGGCCATTCCAAACGATGCGCTCATCCCATCGAGCGCCTGCAACAGGCCCTGCACCACCGCCATCTGCTTTCCCGGCACGGAGGCCAGCAGCGCTACCACGCATCCGCTATACATGAGCGCGCACAGCGCTCCCCCTAGCGCGACACTGCGCGGGATGGTGCGGCGCGGATCGCGAACCTCATCGCCCATAATGGGCCCCAGTTCCATCCCCACCAACGCCAGGCTAATCACGCCGAAGGTGGCTAGCGGAAAATCGCTCAGATGGCTGGGCACGAGATCCCGCAGGTGCAACTGGCCGCGATTCTGGACCGCTGAGACTCCGGCCATCAGCATGAGCGCGCCGCCGATTACCAGCGCGCCAATTCCACCGATGTTATTCACCCATTTGCCGACACCCAGGCCGCGGACGTTTGCAAAGATTGTGACCCACAGCAGTGCGACCGGAAGAAGGAAGAAGAACAGGCGGCTGTCATTGAGCTTGGCCGCAGTGCCGGCACTCAGGATATAGCTGGTGACGCCGGTGACGTAAACGAGCAGCGACGGCACGAAAAACATGTTCGTCATCCAGTAGCACCAGCCGCAGAGGAACCCGTGAAAGTCGCCATAGCTGTCCTTGGTCCAGAGGTAAAGCCCGCCTTCGCCCGGCAGGTGTTCGGCCAGCTCGATGACCGCGATCCCTTGCGGCAAGAAGAATAGTAGAATGGCGGCCGCCATCAGCCAGATCACGCGCGGGCCCGCGATCGCGATCACCGGTACGACGTTGAGATTCACCACGGCGACCAGATACAGCCAGGTCAGATCCATGACGCCGAGCGCGCGGATCAGCGAGCCGGAATTGGGTGCAGTTGGAGTATCCGAAGTAGTTGCCATGCCGGCATGCGCTCACTTTCCTTCATGGCAGAACTCGCAGCCGGTCCCGGCTTTCCGCTGCCGGTGACAATCGACGCAGCCCGCCATCGTTGTGACGTTAGTGACATTGGCGATGACGTCCATTTGAGCGACTTGGCCGTGGCACGATTCGCATTTTTCGCCCGCCTCGAGATGCGAGCGATGGTTCCAGTAAACGCCCGCCGCGACCACGAAGACGCGGTTCCATGGAATCGGCTGGCCGGAGCTGGCGAACTGGGCCAGCTTTTGGATCGCGGGCTTATCCTTTGCGATGGTTGCGTGGCAGGACATGCATTTTGCCGTGGCGGGGAATCCCATGTGGTCGCCTGGTTCGGGATTGGTGTGGCAGTCGGCACACTTGAGCCCCATGGCGAGGTGCGTTTTGTGGCTGTAGGGCAGCGGCTGCGCGGGCGCGGCCGGGCGATCCTGCGCGAAGGCGAGCACGGTCCCCAGCAGCAGCAGAAGGACGCGCACTACGTCAATCCCTGGAGCAGAAGCAACTCCTGCACCGCGCGATTGGCTTCATCGATAGCCTGATTGGTGAACGCGGCGGCGCCGGCGTCGGAGTTCGCGATGGTCACGCGGCCGAAGCGCTGGCGGCCGATCACATGGGGGCGCTGCTCGGGTGGGACGTCGGGGTCGGCGAGCGTGTCGTAAGTATACGCGTAGCCGTAAGGCCAGCGATTTACCGTGATGGCCGCGATGTCTTCGGCCGGATCGAATCCTCCCGGCGAGAGCATGCGCGCGAGCTGCTCGCGAATTTTGAATTCGAACTGCTGGAACGTCGTGTGGAGCAGCTCCTGCGCGCCATGGCGATTCTGCTCCTTGCGCGGAAGGCCCGGTTTGTTGGGGTTCGCGGTTAGGTGGAAAACGATCGGCTCTTCGGGCGTGGTGACGCCTTGATAACCGCCCACCGTGGATCCCGGATCGAGCGCGGTGTTGGGATGATACATGCAGGGCGCGCTGATACGCGCGACACCGAGTTTCTGGAACGCGGTCCACTTCTTGAGCAGAACGTTGGTGTACATCATCGGCACTTTGGCCGGATACGCCAGCGCCTCTTTCTGGCGCGCGGGGATCTCGGGCGCCAGCGCCGGGATCAGGGCGTTGTAGCAGGCCAGAATGCAGTAGCGCGCGCGAACACCAAGGGTTTTGCCGCCGTTGCGGTACGCGATGCGCACGCCGCGAGAGCGATCCGGCGCGCCGTCGTGTTCCACCCGGACCACGGGACTGCTCAGGCGAACGCGGATGTTCGAGTCCGGGCGATCGAGTTGATCGTAGGCGAGACGCGCCTCGACGATGGTGTCCATGGATTGTCGCGGAGGCAGGGCCCCGGGAATCAGCTTGC
>JASIGB010000699.1:0-2721 GCA_030045355.1 Bryobacteraceae bacterium | reverse complement strand
GAAGCGGCGGACTATCTTGCGGCGGGCGTGGAGGCGCTGGCACGAGCGGGAGCGGACTTCGGTTTCATCGCAGCGAACACACCGCATCTGGTGTTCGACGAGGTCCAGCGGCGGTCAGCCATCCCTCTTATCAGCATCGTGCGCGCCACGTCGCAGCATGCAAAGGCTCTCGGCCTGAAGAGGTTCGGCCTGTTTGGAACCGGCTTTACGATGCGGGCGGGCTTTTACCCGGAGGAATTCGAGCGGGAAGGGATGACTTTAGTCCGGCCAGCAGAGTCAGAGATGGAGTTCATTCATCGGAAGTATATCGGTGAGCTGCTGAACAACCGGCTCCTGCCGGAAACCAGGACGGAGCTCCTGAACATTGCGCAAAGGATGAAGAACGAGGACGGCATCGAAGCGTTAGTTCTCGCGGGTACGGAGCTTCCCCTGTTATTGCGCGACTCGCCGCCCTCGGATCTTGAGCTTCTCGACACCACCGCGATTCACGTGGAACGCATTGTTGGCGAATTGCTGGCCTGAAATGGTCACTGGATCTTATCAAGGCCCTCGGTCAATTCGATGGAGACTCCCCACGGGTCCACGATCATGGCCGTGGAGATGTTGTTCATGGCTGGGTCTCTCTTCCGGTAAGGCCGCGTAAGCTTTATGCCCTTGGCTTCGAGTTCCTTCGAGAACGCCTCCAGGTTCTTCACTTCAAATCCCACGTGATCGACAACGCGGCCGGCGGTGGGCACGTGCGTGATGGATTGGTCGCCTTCCCAGCGGAAAAAGTTGAGGCTGTATCCGACGCCCGGCAACTGGGCGCCGATGTAAAAGTCGGTTTTGTTCGGGCCGAGAGTCGCGTTGAAGGCCGTCGCGTACCATTGTTCCATCTCGACATATTGCTTGTTGATGAAGTGGATATGATGGGCCACAATCGGCGGCGCGTCCTTTTGAGCACTGGTCACGAGTTCGATTTTCACCCCGTCAGGACCGAGAAAATACGCAAACCGTCCATACACCGCCGACGTGCCCGATGCCGCCGCCAGCGGCGCACCCGGCTTCGGCTCGCGTCCGGCGGTTTCCTGATATCCCGCGGCCGCCAGCTTAGTCGCCATCGCCGGTACGTCGGGAACCGCGAATCCGATGTGATCGAAGGCGGTGCCGCGGGTGGGGCCGGTGGGCTTCCGCTCGCGCAGAAAAATGAACGCATCGGGAAACTCGATGACATCGATATCGCCGAACTTGATCGCTTTGCCGCCGAGCGTGTCGACCCAAAACTTCTTATGGGCCTCGACGCTCGAGACGTTGAGATGATAATGTCCGATGCGGACCGGTGCGTCGGGATGACTCACGAGTTGCGCGAAAACAGGGAGCGGTGCGCAAGCCAGCGCCGCTAGAGCGAAAGTAGTGGATCTCATTGGATGTTGACGAGTCCTTCAGTCAGTTCGATATTTGTTCCCCAGGGATCCTTGATGAACGCGATCGCCAGGTCAAGCTGCGGGACCTTCCTGTAGGGGACATCCAGTTTGATGCCTTGGGCTTCGAGCTTTTTGGTGAACGCCTCGAGGTCTTTAACCTCGAAGCCGATATGATCGATCGCCCGGCCGGTGGTACCGACGGTTGGCGTTGGCGACGGGCTGAAGTTCAGGAAAACGCCGGGCAGTTGATCCTGCACGAACGCAGCCCCCAGATTGGACGGCAGCATCTTGGCGCCGAAGGTCTTGGCGTACCAGGCCTGCATCTCGGTATTCATCTGGCCGAAGAAGTGAATGTGATGAAGCTGAATCGGTGCTTTCTGCGTTTTCACTTCGACGAGCTCCACTTTGACATCCTCGGGAGCGAGCGCAAACGCGATGTTGGTGGTGGGACTGGCGGCCGCGATGTCATCGGTCACCTTCACGTTCGCGGCCACCGAATCCGCGGTGATCATTTTGAAGCCGTTCGCCTTGATTTTCGCGACCACAGGCTTGAGATCGGGAACGGAGAAGCCGATGTGATTCACTGTCGTGCCGATGGAGCCGCCGGTCGGCGCCTGCATCGGACGGAAAAAGATCAGAACATTCGGGAATTTGATGATCTCCTGCTGCCGGTCACCGGAACCAAATTTGACCACACTGCCGCCCAGCGTGTCGGCGTAGAACTTCTTCTGCGCATCCATGTTCGTGGTGTTCAGATGGTGGTGTCCGTACACCACCGGACCCTCCCCGGCAACCAGAATCTGCGCATTGGCAACGGCCGGCATCACCAGCAGGAGCGCTGGCCCAATTCCGGTCAATAAGCGTCTCATCAACACCTCCCTGGCCGCCAAGTTTACACGATATTGCCTACCTACTTCAGGTGACGCGGAACTGCAAGGTACGACGAGAAGCCAAGGGACTTTATTGCCGGATGGCCGAAGCGGAGCAAGGGCCAGGCGGGACCGAGGACTGGCGGATCGGTTGCCCGGGGCGACGGCGGGGTCCCCGAGCGGCTGGCCGACGATACCCCATAAAGTGTATCCGCACCCAAGCCGATAGCTATAAGACCAAGCACTTAAGCTGGCTAACCCTTCGTGTAAGCAGCGAGGCGAGACGGGGTATTTATGGGCGATGACAATTCCACGCGAGCGCGCCTGTCTATTCCCGCAAGAATTTATGTCACGGCCACGCTGACGCTGGGCGTCGCTTCCGGGATTCACGGCCTCATGGCCGCCCACACCGACTCTCTGGCACGGCTGATCTGGTACCTCGTCTTATG
>JASIGB010000698.1:0-3026 GCA_030045355.1 Bryobacteraceae bacterium | reverse complement strand
CGACATCGTGGTTGAGCATGACGGCCGCATGCAGCGCGTCCCGCGCGGAAAGCCGTTGGCACCACATACCAAGTCGCGAGCGCGGTCGGTATCCGCCAATGTCACAGGCAGAACAACCGGGCAAATTTCGACAACGAGGTCATAGACCTCGCGCGCGAGATCGAAACGATCGAGAGAAGAATATCGATACAGGATTTCCAGCAGCACTTCCGTGCTGCTGCAGGCGTCCACTCTTCCGTGCCGCACCCGTCGCAGGAAGCGGCGTGAGGGTTCTTGATTAGGATGGCCGCGGCAGCCACGTGTACATGGGTATGTTGGAATCGATAAAGACCGTCATTTGCGGCTGGCATCGATCTCGGCGAGCATGCGATCGATGTCGGAGGTCGGTGCGCCGAGAGATTCCAGGCGAAGAAGCGGATCGGTGATCTTACGCCCCTTGGCAGGATGGCGGACGGCTGCTTGGAGCACGCGCCGGACCCATTCGCCCTTGGAAACCCGGTTGCGCTGGGCGGCCTTGGCAAGCTGCGCGTCCAGCTCCGAGGGAATCAGGACTTGCAGCCGGTGACTCACGTACTCACGCTAACATGCGCAGTCAAATCCCGGCCGGCATGTCTTCCTTCGCCGTCGGCGCTTCATCAGTTTTGGCGTGGCCAGGTCCGGAATCCGGCGGCTCATCATCCGTTAACGCTGTGGCGTCGCGCAGCGTGCGGATGCGGTCGTGCGCTCGCTCGATTTCCGTGAATTGGCATTGCATGATGGCGGCGATTTCAGGCGTCAGGGTTTTGCTTAAGGCCACGCGATAGGTTTTGAGAGCGGAATCCTCGCCTTTTTCGGCCTCCACCAAGATGGCGTGGGCATCGTGCCGTGTGAGAATGCCCTTCAAGCTCATCCAACTGGCGTGCAGCATCCCGCCCAACCCCTGCGGATCGATGACTTCGAAACCGAGCGACCTGACCGCGTTCTGCAATTCCACCGCGAAATCCGCTCGTTGCGCGGCGTACTGCGCGAACATCTGTTTGACGGCGGGATCGTTTACCGCGTGCGCCGCGCCCCGAAAGCCTTGTTCGGCATCGCGGTTGATGGAAATCACGTCATGAACGGCCTGCGCATAGTCCTGTAAAGTACCGGGCATCGAATTCGCTCCCGTAAGTTAGACAACGCGGCGTAACGATGGTTTCTCCCGGGGAGGGCTACGACCCCGGCGTCTTGTCCAGCTGCTGCCGCGCCCAAACGCGATTGGGGTTGATCTGGAGCGATTGCGCAAAGGCCTTCTGCGCTTCCGCCGCTTGGTTGTTACGGCGCAGCGCGACCCCCAGCCACAGCCAGGCATCGGCATTCTTGGGATTCAGTTCGATGGCCTTGCGAAAATCCTTGATCGCCAAATCCACTCCGCCGCCGAACGCTTGCGGCAAATAGTAATTGCCGACGCCGTGACTCAGGTACGCCATCGACGATTTCGGGTCCAGCTCAATCGCCTTGTTCACCGAGTCCATGGCGCATTTGGCGTACCGCAGCCCGGCCAGCGAATTGCTGGAGACAGCCTGGCCGCACAACGTTCCAAGGACGCGCTGGTACTCGGCCGAATCCGGCTTGAGAGCGACGGCTTTGGCCGCGGCGTCCATGCCGGATTGCGCGGCGCTGCGCGCGCCTGCTTTGTCGTGCAGTTCGATAGACACCTCGGCCGAATAAGATTCAGCCAATGCCAGCCGGTAAAAGGCCACGGCATCGGTGGGTTGTTTGTCGGCCGCGGCGCGCGAATCGGCCGCAAGTTTTTCGAGCGCCGCGCGATCCTGGTGATCCCGGGCGTCCACAAGGTCGGAATCGCCCAGGGAGGCGCCCGCGGCAATCGCGGAAAATAAAACAGCCGTGAGGAAGCTCCTCATATGATCTTAGATACGCACCCGGCGCTAGAGCGTTGCAACTTTTCGGTGAATCAGCAGGAAATAGAGACCTAACAACGTAAGAAGCACCCCATTCCAGGCCAGGACTACGGGAGCGGTGAACTGTTTCACCAGGGCGCCCACCACCAGACTTCCCACCGGCATGCCGCCTCGAAAGGCGACGTTATAAACGCTTAACACGCGTCCGCGCATGTTATCCGGCGTGATTAACTGCACCAGCGACCCGATGCTGGTGAAGACCGCCAGCAACATCGCGCCCGAAACGAAGATTAGCACGCAGCTCAAGATGAACCGGTGCGAGAGGGAAAAGCCGGTGATCAGCAGGCCGAGGCCGGTCAGCATCAGCAGTACCAACCGGCCCATGTGCCGGTGTTTGCCAAGCGCCGCGATAGTGAGCGCGCCGCATATCGATCCGATGCCGGAGCAGACCAGAAAGATCGTGTAAAGATTCGGGCCGCCATGGAAGACATCCTTGGCGAAGACGGGGAGAAAGACGATCAGCGGGAACGCGAGCAGGGTCATCATGAAAGCCAGCACGATCAGCGCTTCCATGGTTCCCTGGCGAATGATGAAGTGTAACCCTTCCCGCATGCTGGTGAACACCGATTCCCGGCTTTTCGAGGGCACAAAGTGAGGGTGGATGATGAGGAGCGAAATGATCACCGCGACGAAGGAAACCCCATTGAGCCCGAAGCACCACGACGCCCCCAACAGCGTTAGGGCTACGCCCCCGAAGCTTGGTCCCAGTACGCGCGCCGCGTTGAACTGAATCGAATTCAGTGCGATCGCATTGGGCAAGTCCTCGTTTTTCACGAGCGTGGGGATCAATGCCGAATACGCGGGTCCGCCGAACGATTGAGCCGTCCCGACAATAAACGAAAGCGTCAGGATGTGCCAAATCCGCACCACGCCGGTAGCAAACAGCCCGGCCAGGACGAACGCACAAGCCATCTGGACGTATTGTGATCGCAGCAGCAGCTTTTGGCGCTCGGTGCGATCGGCCAAAACGCCGCCGAACAACGAGAACAGGACGATGGGAATGCTGCCCAGGAACGAGTCCAGCCCAAGCATAAAGGATGACTTGGAAAGTTCGAAGACCAGCCACGCCTGCGCGAACGTCTGCAT
>JASIGB010000697.1:0-3073 GCA_030045355.1 Bryobacteraceae bacterium | reverse complement strand
GCAACTGTTCCAGGATGCGGCACTGATCGGGTGTCAAATCCGCCTCCGCGCGATGCAACAGCAGCACGGATTCATCGGGCAACCGCTCGCGCGTCTGCACAGTCTTGACAATGCTTTCACGGCTGAGCCGCGCGAGCTCCAGTTCTTCTTCCGCGGTCAGCGCGCGGTCGCACATCAGCAAAATGGGTGGCGCGTAGGGGCCCGCGTGATCCTGAATCTCCTCCACCAGCGCCATGGGCGCGATGCCGGCGATTTCCAAGTGCACCACGATGCCGTCCAGGTATTGTTGCTTTAGCACGGCCAGCGCTTCGCCGGCCGTGGCGACGCCGAGGGTTTCGATATCCGGCGCGGCCACGGCCGAGATCATGCCGTCGCGCTCCGCTCCCTCCGTGCACACCACCAGCAGCTTCTTCACGCGCTTCTGCACGGAATGCTCGATGGCCGCGAACGCTTCGGCCAGCAGATCGTTGGTGACGGATTTTTCGAGATACGTCATCGCGCCAAGCGCCAGGCCACGGCGCCGGTTTTCGTCGCCCGAAATGATGTGCACCGGGATGTGCCGCGTCGCCGGGTCGTGCTTCAGGCGATCCAGGATGGTCCAGCCCGCCATGTCCGGCAGATTGATGTCCAGCGTGATGGCGCCCGGTTTGAACTCCCGCGCCAGCGTCATGGCGCTCGATCCGCGCAGCGCCACCAGCGCTTTCAGGCTGCGGTCGTGCGCCATATCCACCAAAATGCGCGCGAACGTGATGTCGTCCTCGACGATCAACAACGCCGCGTCGCCCGGTTGCACGAGGTTGCGGTCGTCGTCGATCACCAGGTCCTCCACCAGCTCTTCGGTGGCGATCGGCGTGGCCGGCAGGATCATGTCGACGCTCGCGTTGGAGGTGTCCTTCACCGCCTGCTCCAACAATACCGGCGGCGTCACGCGCAAGGCCTCGCTCTTGGGCTGCGCCGCGGGCGTGACATAGGTTTGCGGCAGATACAACGTGAACGTACTTCCGACGCCCGGCGCGCTCTGCAGGCGAATTTCGCCGCCTAGCAATCGCGCCAGCTCGCGGCTGATCGACAGCCCCAGGCCCGTTCCGCCGTACTTGCGGCTGGTGGTTCCATCGGCCTGCTGGAAGGCTTCGAAGATGATGCGCTGCTTTTCGAGCGCGATTCCGATCCCGGTATCCGAAACCGAGAACGCGATCACCGATTTCGCGCGGTTCAAGATGGCATTGGCCGAACTCCAGCCGCTCGACACCTTATCAATACTCAACTTCACGGAGCCCTGCTCGGTAAATTTCAGGGCGTTCGACAGCAGGTTCTTCAGTACCTGCTGCAAGCGCTTGGCGTCGGTGTGGATGATTTCCGAAGCCAGGTTGGAGCCGAGTTCGGCCGTGAAGTCCAGCCCCTTGCCGTCCGCCACGTGACGGAACGTGCGCAGGCAGTAATCTTCCAGCTCGCTGAAGCGGATGCCGCCCACTTCGACGTCCATCTTGCCGGATTCGATCTTGCTCAGATCGAGAATGTCGCTGATGAGCGAGAGCAAATCGGTTCCCGAGGTGTGAATGGTCTCGGCGAACTTCACCTGCTTGGGCGTCAAGTTCTTGTCCGAGTTCTCGGAAAGCATGCGCGCCAGGATCAGCAGATTGTTCAGCGGGGTGCGCAGTTCGTGGCTCATGTTCGCCAGGAATTCGCTCTTGTATTTGGAAGTCAAAGCCAACTGCTCGGCCTTCTCTTCCAGCGCCTTCTTGGCTTGCTCCACTTCCTGGTTCTTGGCTTCCACTTCGGTCTTCTGTTCGGCCAGAAGCTGCGCCTTTTCCTGCAGCTCGGCGTTGGTCTTCTGCAACTGGAGTTGCTGGCTTTGCAGCTCTTCGGCGAGCGCCTGGCTCTGCGTCAGGAGCTGTTCGGTCCGCATGGTGGCGCGAATGGTATTCAGCACGATTCCGATGGACTGCGTGAGCTGATCGAGAAACGCCAGGTGAATGTCGCTGAACTGGCCGATGGAGGCGAGCTCGATGACCGCCTTGACGTCGCCCTCAAACAGCACCGGCAGCACCACGATGCTTACCGGCGCCGTCCGGCCCAGGCTGGAGTTGATGCGAATGTAATCGCCCGGAAGATTGGTGACCAGAATGCGATCCTTTTCCTTGCCGCATTGGCCTACCAGACCTTCGCCGATCTCGAATTGGCGCGGCACTCCATCGCGCTCCTGCACACCGTAGCCCGCCAGCAGCTTCAATACGGTGTGATCCTCCTGCCATTCGGCGATGTAGAAGGTGCCGTGTTGCGCGCTCACCAGCGGCGTCAACTCGCTCAACAGCAGTTGGGAGACAGTCAACAGATCGCGCTGGCCCTGCATCATGCCGGTGAACTTGGCGATATTGGTCTTCAGCCAGTCCTGCTCGTTGTTCTTGCGCGTGGTGGCCGCCAGGTTCACGATCATTTCGTTGATGTTGTCCTTGAGCGCGGCCACTTCACCCAGCGCTTCCACCGCGATGGACCGCGTCAAGTCGCCTTTGGTCACCGCCGTGGCCACTTCGGCGATGGCGCGGACCTGCGTGGTCAGATTGGCCGCAAGCTGGTTGACGTTGTCCGTCAAATCGCGCCAGATTCCCGCGGCGCCCGGCACGCGCGCCTGCCCGCCCAGTTTGCCTTCGATGCCCACTTCGCGCGCCACCGTGGTCACCTGATCGGCGAACGTGGCCAGCGTGTCGATCATTCCGTTGATCGTGTCGGCGAGTTCCGCGATTTCGCCCTTGGTTTCTAGCACCAGTTTGCGCTTCAAGTCGCCGTTAGCGACCGCCGTCACCACCTTCGCGATCCCGCGCACCTGCGTAGTGAGATTCGCGGCCATGAAGTTGACGTTGTCCGTCAGATCCTTCCACGTTCCCGCGACGCCCTTCACCTCGGCCTGCCCGCCGAGCTTGCCGTCCGTGCCCACTTCGCGCGCCACGCGCGTCACTTCGGAAGCAAATGAATTAAGCTGGTCCACCATGCGGTTGATGGTGTTCTTCAGCTCCAAAATCTCGCCCTGCACGTCGACGGTGATCTTGCGCGACAAGTCGCCGTTCGCGACTGCCGT
>JASIGB010000065.1:0-8465 GCA_030045355.1 Bryobacteraceae bacterium | reverse complement strand
GCGATCTTGCCGGGCGTGGTGGCGGAGGTGTGATCGTTCGGCAAGCGCAAAAACATCAGCGCCGGCATTTGATTGGAAGCCTCGAACACCTTCAGGTCGTCCAGGAACACTTGCGCGCGCTTCACGTCCGGGTAATCGAGGTCGAAGCTGCGATACTTCATATTGGTGACTGTAGACAGCACAGGATCCAGCACCTTCTCGATCTGGATGCCGTCCGGTCCGGCCTCTTTCTTGTTCACCACCCAATAACCGTAATTGCGCAAGGAAAGGCCGGCGGATGCGGCGTTCGTCCATAGGTAACCGGCGGGAGGGTAGGCGGCGGGCTCGCCGCCTTCGAAATCGTAGTTGGGATTGCGGCGCGCGTAATTGCTCGGCCACATTTTTTGTACGAAATCGTTGGCGATGGCCGAAGTGGACCAGTTGTGCCCGTCCGCGCTTACGTCGGCATTCACGTAGAAGTTGTCGAACAATACGAATTCGCGCGCCAGCTTGTGATGGTTGGGCCCGACTCTTTCGTTGAACAGGCACAGCGACGGATCGCTCTCGCCTTTCCCGATGTCGCCGAGCACTTGATCGTACGTACGATTTTCCTTAACAATGTAGAGCACGTGCTGGATGGCCGCGGGAATTCCGGGCGGAACTTCGTCGAGCTGAACGTCGCTATAAGGCGAATTGTTCCGCACCTCGTCGGTAAAGCCGGCGAGCGATTCGTCAGTGATCGCAGGAATGAAAGAGGCCGAGCCGGTCTGGATGTGTGCAACATATTGGACTGCCATGTTGCTTTCGCGCCTGGCGGGACTCGGGCCTTTCGGGTTCGGATAGCTACGCGATCCCTTTCCGTTCAGCACCACCAGGCGGCCGTCGGGCAGGACCTTCGCGGCGGTCGGATACCAGCCGGTGGGAATGAAGCCGAGCACCTGGCTGCGCGCAGCGGTCACATCCACCACGGCCGCGGCATTGGCGTCCGAGCAGACCACAAACAACCGGCTTTGATCGGGGCTGAGGGCCAGTGCGCTCGGCGTCATGCCCAGGGGATGGTTCGGCGTGGTGGACACGTTGATGGCTTCGAGCGTCCGCAAATCGCCGCTATCGGAGACCGCTACGGAATAGACATTGTTCGTATTGGCCGCCGCGACGAAGATGCGCGCTTTGAAATCCGCCTGCCGGACCGTTGCGCGGTCGCCATCATTATCTGGTTCCACCTCGGCGCGAGTGGCGCGATCGCGCCAGACCATATCCGTCGGATGCGCGCCCAGACGCAGCGTCTGGACGATCGCGCCGTCGCTCGTCTGGTGATGGTACAGCGACCCGTCGGCCCAACTGGTCACGTAGAACGACTTGCCGTCGGGGTTAAACAGGATGCGGTAAGGGCGGCGACCGGTCTTGAACCGGTCAATCACCGTGCCAGATTGCGTATTAATTAGATAAATCGCGTCGTGATAGAGATCGCAGGCATACAACAGGTGGCCTTCGGGGTCGATGGCCACGTCGCCAATGAAATCGCGCGCCGAGCGCTGCGCGCCCTTCACCACTTCGAAGGTTCGCGTGGGCGTGAGCTTGCCATCCTGGCTGAGCGAGAATTCGTAAACGGCGGCTTGCGATCCTCCACCCACCCACAGCGTGCGGCCATTGGGCGAAAGTGCAAGCCCGAGCCAAGCGTCCGGAACCGGCGTACGGCCGATCTCGCGCTGTTCTTTCGTATCGAGCACGCTGAGAGACGGTGGATTGTAGCCACCATTGAGCACGATCAAGAAGCGGCCGTTTTTCGAAAGGATGGACGACATCGGCAGCGTGTCGAGCGGCACCTGCGTGCCCGCCGGTTTCACTCGCCAGCCGCTGTTCAGCAGGAATCCGCCGTCGGCGAGTGGCCCCACTTGTTCGCGCGGCGGCGGCTGGGAGGAAGAGACCAGCGCGGCGGCGATCAGGATAACGGTGGCAATCAGAACGTGCAGTCTCATGGGAACCTCTGGCGCTATTCGGAAAATCTCTGGGCGATCGGAAAGCGCCGGCCGATGCCGAACGCCTTGGTGGTTACTTTCAGGCCCGGCGCGGCCTGCTGGCGTTTGTACTCGTTGCGATCCACTTTATTGACAATGTCCCGCACCAAGGTCAAAGGCAGATGAAGCGTGTCCGCGATGCGGCCGGGAGCATCGTTGTTTTCGATGTACAGACGCAAAATCTGATCGAGGATTTCGTAGGGCGGCAGCGAATCGGTGTCTTTCTGGTCCGGCCGTAATTCAGCCGAAGGCGGCTTGGTGAACGTGTTCTCGGGGATGGCGTTGGCATGACGCTGATTCGCTATGCGCGCGAGCGAATAGACCAGGGTCTTGGGAACGTCGCTGATCACAGCCAGTCCACCGCACATGTCGCCATAGAGCGTGCAATAGCCGACAGCCAGTTCACTCTTGTTGCCGGTAGTGAGCACCAGCGCGCCCCATTTGTTCGAGAGCGCCATCAGGGTGACGCCGCGGATCCGCGATTGCAGATTCTCTTCCGTGACGCCGACGGGGCCGCTGGGGGGCTTTGTTCCATCGAACAGCGATCCGTCGAACAGCGGCTCCAAGATGTTTAGAAACGCGTTGTACTGGCTCTTGATCGGAATGATCTCGAAGCGGATGCCGAGGTTATGAGCGAGCGTGCGCGCGTCGGTGACGCTGTGCTCGGATGAATACGGCCCGGGCATGCTGACGCCGATGACGTTTTCCTTGCCGACGGCGTCCACAGCGATCGCCGCCGTGAGCGCGGAATCGATGCCGCCGCTCAAACCGACGATCACGCGCTCGAAACCGCATTTGCGAATGTAATCGCGCGTGCCCATGGCAAGCGCCTGATATACGGCGTCGCATTCATCGGGGTAATTTTCGTGACGTTCGCCCCAGAGCGCCGCGGTGTCCACCAGGACCAGATCTTCCTCAAACGAAGCCGCGCTCGCGATCACTTCGCCCGCCGGGTTCATGGCGAAGCTGGACCCGTCGAACACCAATTGATCGTTCCCGCCCACCTGGTTCACGTACACGATCGGCACGCGGAAATGGCGCGCGGTGGCAGCGAAAATCTCGGTGCGCTGCGCGCGTTTGCCCATGTGATAGGGCGAAGCATTGATGCTGATCAGAATGCGCGCTCCGGCACTGGCGAGCTCTTCCACCGGATCGCGGCTGTAGCGGCGGCGTTCCCAATATTGCTTGTCGTTCCAGGCGTCTTCGCAGATGGTGAGCGCGGAGACCGCATCGCCCAACGCGAGCGGCGATTGTTTTGAGGCCGGCTCGAAATAACGCGCTTCGTCGAAAACGTCGTACGTCGGCAGGAGCATCTTGTGTTGGCGAAACACGACGCTTCCGCCGCGCAGGACGGCGGCGCTGTTGTAAATGGGATGGCCGGCTTTGGAACCGGTGCGCGTCACCGTGCCGCAGACGATGGCGAGATCGAGCGGCGCGGCGTCGGCGGCCAATCGTTCCAGATGCTGTTCGGTGCGATCGAGGAAGCTTTCTTTTTCGAGCAGATCGCGCGGAGGATAGCCGGTGAGAGAAAGCTCGGGAAACACCACCACGCTCGCGCCCGAAGCGGCGGCGCGGCGCGTGAATTCGAGCATGCGTTTGGAATTGCCGCAAAGATCACCCACGGTGCTGTTGGTTTGTGCCAGGGCGATTTTCATGCTGAACCCCTATTTTAGCGGGGTCGCGGGGTTGTCGTTAATTCACCGTCGATTGGGTCACTTATTCTGCGGAGGGCGCATGAACAGGGAGGGATTCTGCAACAACTTCTCGAAGCGCACGATGTCTTCGTTGTTTTCGATGCACTCGTACTCCTCCAAGCGCTCGCCGGGGCGCAGCGAGAGGTAGGTCGCCGGCGGGCTCCAGATCTTGGTAAACGCCTTGGGATCGTCGATGGTGACTTCGTAGGTGATGGTGTCGTAGGCGACGCGCGTGTAGCGCTCGATGACGTGGAGCGCGGTGGTGTGCAGCGTGGCGCCGCCCACGCCCAGCCAGGTCTTGTCGTTGAAGTTGGTCACGTCCACGACCAGCGTGTCGCCGTCCCAGTGCGCTACCGAATCGCCCATGAACGAAGGATCGATATCGTCGCGGTGCGGGCGGCCGTCGGTCGGGATGACGCGAAAGGCGTGAAATGTTTCGTAGAGGAACGTGATCTCATCCTTGGTCTGAATGATCTTGATGGGCAGCGGTTCATTCGTGATGCGCGGCACCCCAACGAGCAGGCAGCGCGACTGCGGATCGTCGATATTGCGGCGAGCGCGAATCTCTTCCACCTTGGGCAGAATCCAGTCCTGATAAGGAGGCGTGAACCTGGGACGCACGACGGCGGCCGGGGCCTTGGCGACTGCGGCATCATCGGGTCGCGCGGACTTGGCATTCTGAGATCCGATGGCGAACGCCAGACCGCTGGCGCCTCCGCCCTGCCAGACTCCCGAGAGGTCGGGATGGCCGTCGGCAGTGCGGGGCACGGGGGGCTTGGCGGACGGCGCGGATTTGGCTGCATCTTTCACGGTGTCTTGGGCGGCGTCTTGGCCGGCAAGGGGGATGGCCACGGCGAGCGATGCCAGGAAGAGAATGCGTCGCATCGCCTCAGTCTATCTCACTTGTTGATGGATTAGATCAGTGGTTGGAAGGCCCAGCCGGAGGACCGCTTGCTCACGCGCGCGGCTCGGTTTGATGAGCAACTTAGCGCTTCGATGCGGCGATCGCGTTCACGGCCTGCCAGAAAAACCGCACATGCTTGTACACCGCCTCTTCCCGGATTCGTTCCTGGTCGCTATGCGGGCCGAAGCCTTTGGGCGCGTCCTCTTCATCCAGCATTGCGCCGACGCCGTAACATTGGACGCCCTTGGCGCGCAGGAACGCCATGTCAGTGGCGCCGGTGCTCATCACGGGGATCGTAAGCGTGCCGTAGACGCTCTTGAAAGCGCTCTCCACGCCGCGATAGGCGTCGGTATCCAGGCGCGACGGCGCGGCGCCGGGGCGCTCATTCCGGTGCTCCGGCACAAGCTCCACCGCCGGGTCGTTGATCACCTTGCGCATCTGGTCATAAAACGCATCGATGTTCTCGCCGGGCAGCGCGCGAATATCGAGCGTGGCCTCGGCCTCGGACGGAATCACGTTCACTTGAAACCCGCCCTGGATGATGTTGGGCGAAATCGAGGTGTGCAGCATGGAGTAGGCGTTCGGATCGTGCTCGGCCAGGTACTCGCGCGCAGCGGACGCCTTTTGGGCATCGAACAAATTCTTAAACGCCGCTGCTTCTTCCGCACTCGACACCGTGGCCATCTTTTCGAAGTAATAGCGCGTGGTGTCGTTGAAGCGCATCGGCGGATCCCACGCCGCGATGGTCTCCACCGCTTTGGCCAGGTGCGCGATGGCGTTGGTGCGCAGGGGACGCGAGCCATGGCCGGAGGGTCCGTGCGCGACGAGCTTCGCGCCCTTGGGCTGCTTCTCGGTGGTCTCCACAAGCGCGTATCGCGCCTGCCCATTCTCGAGACGCACGCCGCCGCCTTCGGCGATAGCGAACTCGGCGTCGATGTCGTTCCAATGCTCATTCACTAGATACTCGATGCCTGGCGGCGTATAACCCTCTTCGCCGGCTTCGGAGACGAAGATCACGTCGCGGTCGAGCGGCATGTTCTGGCGCTTGAGCAGCAGCACGGTCATCATCGCGGCCAGCAGGTCGCTTTTGTCGTCGATGACGCCGCGCCCGTAGACGTAGCCCCCGTTGCGCGTGGCGCTGAACGGCGGGAAGGTCCATTTGGCCGGGTCGACGCGCACCGTGTCGCTGTGGCCCATGATGAGTAGTGGGCGTTTGGACCCGTTGCCCTTCAGCCGCGCGATGACGTTGGCGCGCGCCGGATCCTGGGCTGCCAGCATCACCCGGATGCCCTCGGCTTCGAGCGTCTTTTTGACGTACTCGGCCACGCGCGTTTCATTGCCCGGGGGATCGGTGCTGTCGATCTGAACCAGCGCCTGAAAATGGCGCATCGCTTCTTGGTCGATTTTGGACCAATCGGGCGTTTGCGCGGCCGCGGCGAGTGCAGAAACAACAAGAGCGGATACGATGGAGACTCGCATCCGCCCAGTCTAACGCAATCCGCTGTGTGGCCAGCTTATTTGGTCAACCCAAACACGCCCGCCAGCGTCGGACCGCCCTGCGTGCCGCGCGGCAACACGCTGGGTCCGGAGGGGATGAAAATCTTCGACACATTAGTGTCCATGTCGACCACCAGGCCCAGGAATCCCGACTGCATCTCGTCCCAGTTCTGATCGCCCCACAGGATGGTCTTGTTGGGATCGGGATTGTACTTGTTGTTGAGGGAATTGTCGTAGTGGGCGATGGCCAGCAGCTTGGTGCCCCTCGGCAGCGGCAGCGGCTGGGCGAGCTGATAACCCACCTGCCAATCGAAATTCCAGACGCCCTTGAAGATTTCCTGCTTTTCGCCCGTCGGATAGATGGCATCCAACTCGTAATCCTTACCGCGCAGGTGCATGTGGGGCTGGATGTAGACCAGCTCGGCGTGGTCCACGCCGATGGTCACTTGGCTCACCACTTCCTGATTCTCGGCGCCCGCCGGGATCACCAGGTTGAAAGCTGCCGGCGTGCCGGGCGACATCCAGTAGCGGCGCTTGGGCGGCTCCTTGGAAAAGACCAGCCCAACCTTCGATTGGTCGTCCTGTTCGGTGCCGACTGACGTGTAGTGCAAGTTGAACACGAGATCCGAGCCCTTGGGAACGAACTTCGCCGAACCGTCGACATCGAAATGCTGAGCGCCGAGGCCGGGGTTATACTTGCCAAGCAGGTCCGTACCTTCCTTGGCGCCCGCCATCGCTTCCGATCCTTCTTCATACGCTTCGCCATACTGAGCTTTCGCCATCCACTGGGAACCGGGTGGCACCACGATAACCCGCCCGTGGTGCACCACCTTCGGATTTCCGGCGCGCATCTCGGCGGCCACCACCCACATGTCCTCGGGGAAGTTGGCCTTCACCTTGATGTTCTGATAATTGATAGTGCCGGTGGCCTTCACGTGGAACGGCTTGGGCATCTCGATGATCATGTCGGGCTTGATCTGCCAGCCATCGGGGAAGGTGATCGGCGGCGGCGCGTCCTTAGCATCGCCCTCGGGTGCCCCGTTATTGGCCCAATTCACCAACGTGTCGACATCGGCGGCGCTCAGCGTGCGGTCATTAGCGAAGTGGCCGTATTCGGCGAACCACGGCGGCATCTTCTTGGTCGCCACGGCTACCTTGATGGCCTTGGCCCATGGCCGCGCGTCTTTGTAGGTAAGCAGCGACATCGGCGCCACCTCGCCCGGCCGGTGGCAACCCTGGCAGTTCTTCTGCAGGACGGGCAAAACGTCTTTGTTAAACGTGGGGACGCTCCCGCCGGTGGCCGCCAGCGCGGCTGTAGACCCTATGAAAGCTAAACCAATTACCCCGATGCGCAGCATGTCCAACCCTCCTCGATAACCAATCAACCAACTGTCCGAATTATATTGGACCGGTTGCATGCAACGCAACGGGAGGTAGTTGGGCATTAGCGGGTGGGGTTCGCTATTTCGCACTCCGGCGGCGGAGGCGAATGCCAGGGGCTTCGAGCGCTCCGTTTGACAGCTAATCGCGAATCGCCAACTGCTGTCCGCGCAATTGCCCGCACGCGGCGAAAATATCTCGCCCGCGCGGCTTGCGCACGAAACACGGCATGGCGCGGCGGATGATGGCTTGAAACGCGTGCACGCGCGCGGCATCCGGCGTTTCGAAAGCGATTCCCGGTCCCGGATTCAGGGCGATCAGGTTGACCTTCGCATTTAAATTCGCCAGAAGCTTCACCACACGCCGCGCGTCGGCATCGGAATCGTTCACACCCTTGAGCAGGACATATTCAAATGTCAATTTTTCCCATGGCCGCAGCGGGTAAGCTTGGCACGCGGCGAGAAGGTCCTGGAGCGAATACTTGCGCGTGATCGGCATCAGCTCGCGGCGCTGCTCTTCGTTCGATGCGTTGAGAGAAATGGCGAGCTTCGGGCGCACGGGCTCACGCCCCAGCTCGGCGATCTTGGGAACTATGCCTGCGGTGGAAAGCGTGATACGCCGGGGCGAGATGCCGATGCCCGCGGGATCGGTCAAAATGCGCGTGGCTTTGATCACGTTGGGCAAGTTGAGCAACGGCTCGCCCATGCCCATCATGACGATGTTCAAGCGATCGCTACCGGTTGAGATGCCTTGCGCGCGCATCACGAACAGCACTTGCCCGACGATCTCGCCCGCGGTGAGGTTCCGTTCCAGGCCCATCAGCGCGGTCAGGCAGAACTGGCAATTAACGGGACAACCTACCTGGCTGGAGATGCAGATGGTGTCACGCCTCGAATCCGGCCCCTCCTCGGGCATCAGGACCGTTTCCACCGTTCGGCCGTCGCTGAGCTGGAGCAGAAAGCGCCGCGTGCCATCGGTGCTGCGAAACTCGGC
>JASIGB010000696.1:0-2761 GCA_030045355.1 Bryobacteraceae bacterium | reverse complement strand
CGTGCACTACAACTTGTCCCAGTTCGGGCTGGATAAGACCCAATCGAAAGTGGCGACCGATATCCGCACCTCGTTAATCACCGATCCGCCCGACGGCCGCCTTCCTGCCATGCTCCCAGAGGCGGTAAAGCGCAACGCCGATCGAGTGGCCGCCAACAAAGGCCACGAATTCGACGGCCCGGAGAACCGTGGTTTGGCCGAGCAGTGCATCATCTGGCCGAACGAAGGCCCGCCGATGATGCCTGTAGGCTACAACAGCAATCTTCAGATCGTCCAAGGTCCCGGATACATCGCGATTTTGCAGGAAATGATTCACGATGTCCGGGTGATCCCCACTGACGGCCGCCCGCATCTGGCTTCCGCTATCCACCAATGGATGGGCAATTCGACGGGCCACTGGGAAGGCGACACGCTGGTGGTGGACACTACCAATTTCACCGATCGGACGGCCTTCCGCGGCTCCAGCAAGAATCTGCACGTGGTGGAGCGCTTCCGGCGCACGGATGCCGACACCATCGACTACAGCTTCACGGTCAGCGATCCGGACACCTGGGCGCAGCCCTGGAGCGCCGATGTCCCCATGACCAAGATCCAGGGCCCCATTTATGAATACGCGTGCAGCGAAGGCAACTACGGCATGGCCAACAACCTGAGCGGCGCGCGAGCCGAGGAAAAGAAGAAGGCAGAAGAAGCGAAATGATCAAAGCAGTAGCGGTTTGTCTTCTGGCTGCGGCCACCGTTCCGGCGTGGGCGCACCATTCGTTCGCAGCCGAGTTCGACGCCACCAAGCCGGTGAAGCTCGAAGGCACCGTGACCAAAATGGAGTGGATTAACCCGCACTCCTGGATTCACATGGACGTGAAGAATCCTGACGGCACGGTGACCAGTTGGATGATTGAAGGCGGCAGCCCCAATTCCCTGCTGCGGCGCGGGTTCACCAAGAATTCGCTGCTGCCGGGCACCCAGATTGTCGTCGAAGGCTACCAGGCCAAGGACGGCGCCAATCGCGCCAACGGCCGCGATCTGACGTTCCCGGACGGCCGGAAGCTGTTCATCGGCTCAAATCCGGACGAAAAGATCGGCGACAGCAAGTAGACCCGGCTGCTGTATAATTCCCGTTGGCTGCCGCTCGAAAGGAGAGCTTTCATGCGCCGTTCGATGTATCCAACGCTTCTGCTCGCCGTGCCCGTTCTCGTGCTGACACTGCCTGCCCTAAAGCTGTCCGCCAGCACGGTTCGAATTATCCAGACCAATAGCGCCGGCGACAACGTCTCCATCATCGATCCCACGACCAACAAGGTGGTGGGGACTATCCAGGGCATTGAGGTCAACCACGGCGCCGCGGCCTCTCCGGACGGGAGCCGCTACTATATCAGCGACGAAGACCAAAGCACGCTGGACGTCGCCGACTGCAAAACGCTGCAAGTCACGCGCCGCATCCCGCTGAGCGGCCATCCGAACAACATCGCGATCAGTAAGGACGGCCGCCGTGTGTACGTATCGATCGCCGTTGCGCCAGGCGCTGTGGACGTGGTGGACACCGCATCGCTCGAGCGCGTGAAGAGCATCCCGGTGCAAGGCGCGGTCCACAACACCTACGTCACGCCGGATGGCAAATATGTCGTCGCCGGCTCCATCGCCGGGAGGACCATTACGGTGATCGATCAGAAGACCGAGGAGCCCCTCTGGACGTTGAAAATGGACCTGGGCATCCGGCCCATGGCGTTTTATACCAATCCCGATGGCTCGACCAAGTGGATCTTCGCCCAACTCACCGGCCTGAACGGATTCGCGGTGGTGGATTTCGCGACGCGCAAGGAGATCAATCGCGTCAAGCTGCCCGATCTTCCGCCGGGACAGAAACCGTATCGCTGGGGCGGGAATGAATCGCACGGCATGGCCATCACATCGGACGAAAAGACGCTGGTGGTGAACAGCCGCCTGAACAGCTCCATTTATTTCTATTCGCTGCCGGACTTGAAACTGCTCGGCAGCACGGAAGTGGGCCGGTCGCCCGATTGGGTGACGCTGACGCCGGACGGCAAGACGGCCTATGTGGCCAATGCGGCGTCGAATTCGGTGTCGGTGGTGGACATCGCCTCGCGGAAGGAGATCACGCGCATTCCCGTCGGCGAAGTCCCCAAGCGCAACATCACGGCGGTGCTGCCTTAATGAAGCTCCTGATTCTTGCGGCCTGCATTGCCTGCGTGGCCAGCGCCCAGACGCTCGACTACGAAACGTTCAAGACCACGGTCGAGCCCATTTTCGTCAAGAAGCGCCCGGGCCACGCGCGCTGCGTCGCCTGCCACAGCGCGTCCAACAACGCGTTTCACCTCCAGCCGCTGCCGCCGGGCGGCAAGTGGACCGACGAGCAGTCGCACATGAACTATGAGTCGGTGAAGAAGCTAGTGAATGTGAAAAACCCGTCGGCGAGCCTGATCCTGATCCATCCGCTGGCCAAGGAAGGCGGCGGCGACGAGTTTCACAGCGGAGGCCGCCAGTTTCTGTCCAAGGACGATCCGGATTGGAAAGCCATCGCGGCCTGGGCCGGCGCGGGGGAATAGCGCCGACCTCCCAGCGAACGGATGACGTCGCGTCATTGGCGCGCCTGTCAGGCGGCGTCATAACGAGACGGAGACAATTTCATAAGCCCTGGCTACGAGGTTGCCTTTCTTGTCTTTAAAGATCAGCTGCAGAGCGCCCCAGTGGAAACGCCCCTGTATCGAGGAACCCGTCGGAAAAACTTGGCAGAAATGGATCA
>JASIGB010000695.1:0-7526 GCA_030045355.1 Bryobacteraceae bacterium | reverse complement strand
CAGCGCTCGCGGTCGCCTTCCATGGCATGCGCGGTTAGCGCCAAAATCGGCGTATGGCGGCCGCTAGCATCCTCCAGCTTGCGGATAGCTGCCGTCGCGTCCAACCCGTTCATGTTCGGCATCTGCACGTCCATAAGGATCAGGTCGAACTCGCTTCGCGAGCATGCCTCCACGGCCTCCCGTCCGTCCTTGGCGATCGCGACCTCGTAGCCATGCCGTTTGAGAATATTGGTGGCGAGAATCCGGTTGGTGGGTTCATCTTCCACCACCAGAACCCGAATGCTGCGGCCGGCACGTGCCTCTGGAACGCGCAGCGAAATCAGCGGGGGCGCGCCGGCCTCGGTGAGCGCCTTCACCATCGCTTCGTGCAGCATGGAAGTAGTGACGGGCTTGGTCAGATAGACTGAAATGCCGAGTTCCTCGCATTGTTCCGAACTCACTTGCCTGCCCACGCTGCTGAGCATCATGATCGGTGGCCTGGCGGGCGCCGCTTGCGCCAGCATTCGGCGTACCAGCTCCAACCCGTCCATGCCTGGCATCTGAAAATCCACCAAGATGAGTTGGAACTGCCGCCCTTCACGTTGCGCCTCTCGCGCCAGCTCCAGCGCTTGTGCGCCGCTCGACGCTTCCACCGGATTCATGCCCCAACGTCTGCAGTTTTCCATCAGGATTTGCCGATTCGTGGCGTTGTCGTCCACCACCAGCGCGGCGAGGCCCCGCAAATCGATCGGGCTTGACTCGCTCCCGGCCCCGGTACTGCTTGCGTGTTCGAATCTCGCGGTGAAATGGAACGCGCTGCCCTGGCCCGGCTCGCTTACCACCCAGATCGCGCCGCCCATCAGTTTCACCAGGCTGGCGCAGATGGCCAACCCCAGCCCCGTTCCGCCGTGACGCCGCGTGCTCGAGCCGTCCACCTGCACGAAAGCATCGAAGATGGTCGCCTGCTTGTTGTGCGGGATTCCTACGCCAGTGTCCGCCACCACAAAATGGACCACAGCGCTGCCTTCGCTAGTCTCGTCCAGGTGCGTGGTGACTGTCACTTCGCCGCGTTCGGTAAATTTGATCGCATTGCCGATCAGATTCACCAGAATCTGCCGCAGACTGTTCGGATCGCCGATCAGGCTGCCCGGAACATCCTGCCGCACCTGGTAGGCCAGCTCCAGGCCCTTCTCGTGCGCCGGCAGCGCCAGCGCCTTCACCGTATCGGCCAGCAGGGCCTCGAGATCGAACTCCAGGCGCTCCAGTGTGACCTTGCGGGCCTCGAGTTTCGAGAAATCCAGAATGTCGTTGATGATCGCCAGCAGCGAATTCGCCGAATTCTGGACGATCTCGAGAAACTCTCTCTGGTCCGGCTGCAACTCCGTCTCCAGAACCAGAGCGGTCATGCCGATGATACCGTTCATCGGTGTGCGAATTTCATGGCTCATGTTGGCCAGGAATTCGCTCTTCAGGCGCGCCATTTCCTCGGCCTTCTCCTTCGCCGCGCGGAGTTCCTCGTTCGCCGCCCTCAATTCTGCTGTCCGCTTGACCACCTCCCCTTCGAGCTGCGCGCGATGCTCCTGAAGCTTGCGGTCGCGTTCGGCCAGACGCGCGTTTTCTTCCTCCAGCAGGCTTTTGGCAATGGCGCTGCCCATCTGCTCGCCAATAAATTGGATGGCGCTGATCTCCTCGCCCGAATGCTGGTGTGCGTCGCGATGATGGACGTTGATGACGCCGATGGTCCGGCTCTTGTACACCAGCGGCACGGATAAGAACGCCTCATAGGTGTCCTCCACCAGCCTGGAAAACATCTTGAACCGTGGATCGGCGGATGCGCGCGAAGCCAGCGCGACGACGGACTGGTGCTCGGCTACCCAGCCGGTGATTCCCTCGCCCAGTTTCACGCGCAGGTCGTCCATGTGCTCGGCCCGCGGGACCTGAGACGCGCGCAACACAAAATCACCGCTCGCCGATTCGAGCAAATAAATAAGACAGGCGTCGCAGCGTGTGGATTGCGCGGTCAGCCCGACGATCTGGCCCAGCATTTCGTCCAGCGACAATTCCGATGTGACGATACGGCTCACCTGGTGTAGGAGCGTGAGGGGGGAGCCTCGCCGTGACAGGTCATCCGACATGGGGTAAATTCGAGCCTAAGAGAAGGGACGGGACGGGTCAATCAAAACTTCAATCAAAACTTTCTATGATGGGCATACAGGTGGCGTCCAGGGCAATGCTGCGCGCCCACGATATATAAAGAAAAGATAAAAGTTCTAAAAAATCTCACGCAGCGTCCCTTAAATAGAATGCCGCGCCAGGCGCCGCAAACTTCCTTCTATCACCGAACTGCCGCTTTGGCGGAAGAGATCTTCGATCATTGGTCGCGCGATAACGCCCCGCGCCTGGCCGCCTCCCTCGCCTATTACACAATTCTTTCCTCGGCTCCTTTGCTGGTAGTCTCGATCGCCGTAGCCGACTTCTTTTTCGGCGACAAAGCCGTGGAGGGCCAACTGGCCTGGGAAATCGAGACCCTGGTCGGTGGACAGGCCGCGCAAGCCATTCAGGCCATCCTGCGCAACGCGCATCGGCCGTCCAGCGGCCTCATCGCCACGATATTAAGCATTGCGACACTCATGGTGGGCGCGTCTTCCGTAGTCGTTGAATTGCACTCGGCGCTCAACCTGATTTGGGGAATTCCCGATCCGGACGGCGGCTCCATGGTGGCCAACGTGGTGGCATTTCTCAAACAGCGCTTGTATTCGTCGCTCATGATCCTGGCGGCCGGATGCCTGCTGCTGGTTTCGCTCATCGCCAGCGTCTCCCTCGCTGCCGTCGACAGCTTTTTTCAACCCCTCCTGCCATTGCCGCCAAGCCTCCTGCATTTGGCCACCTTCGCCGCCTCCTTCCTGATCGTTATGCTGATCTTTGGAGCCATCTATAAATTGCTTCCCGACGTGCGCTTGACATGGAACGATGTACTGATGGGCGCGGCCGTCACGTCCCTGCTGTTCGCCATCGGCAAGCAGCTACTGGCGATTTATCTAAGCCACGTGGGCTTTCAATCCACCTATGGCGCGGCCTGGACTCTGGTGATCTTCCTGGTGTGGATCTATTACTCGGCGCAGCTCTTCTTCCTGGGCGCCGAATTCACCAAGGTATACGCCCGGCGCTACGGATCGCACCGCGGCGTAACGAAAACCCTAACCGGGGGTCCAACATAAGTGCGCTGCTCGCTTCGGCCGGCGCGAAGGAGGGCGTGTGCCTTCGCATGCCTGCTCACATTCCTCGCCCTCGCGAGAGCGCCGGCCCAAACACAAGCCTTCGAGTCTTCCGGGTTCGAAGGCAAACCCATCGTCGATGTTCAGTTTCCTAACGGCCAGCCTCTCGACCCGGCCGATCTCGCGCGTGCGATGCCGCTCAAAAAAGGCGAGCCCTTGCGAGCCACCAACGTGGCACAAGCCATCGACGGGCTGTACGCCACCGGCCGTTTCGAGGACGTCGTGGTCGAAGCCGTGCCCTCCGGGGCGGGCGTCATAGTTCAGTTGGTCACCACCAATGCGCGCTTCCTCGGGGGGACCAGCGTGAAGGGCAGGGTGACCGAGGAACCCAATGACGCTCAGTTGCTCAGCGCCACCGAGCTTTCCCTCGGCGCGCCTTTTCACGACGGCGACGTCACCGAAGCCGTTGATCGCATTGAGCGACTGCTCAAAGCCAACGGATTCTACGGCGCTCAGGTGACTCCGCTGCTGGAACAAGGAAAGGACGCGCAACAGGTCTTTCTTTCTTTCGAGATCCACAAAGGCGAGCGCGCCAAGTACGATACGCCCATGATTACCGGCGTGACCAAACTTCCCGACTCCACGATTCTCGGCGCTACCGGCTGGCGCTTTCGGTTCATCCATTGGTGGAAACATGTGTCCAGCTCCCGCACCCGCGGCGGCGTGCAAGGCATCCTGAAGAAATACGCGCGCAAGGACCGGCTGATGGCCAAGGTGGAGCTGAAAAACCTGGATTACGACGCTGTTCATAGACGCGTGCATCCGGAGCTCGAGATTCAAGCCGGGCCCGTCGTCAAGATCACGTCCGCGGAAACCAAGGTCTCGCACCGCGTTTTGAAGCGATACGTCCCCGTTTACCAGCAAGGCGCCGTGGACGACGATCTTCTCGAAACCGGCAAGCGCAATTTGCAGGAATATTTTCAAAGCAAGGGCTACTACGACGTGAGCGTCGACTTCAAAGTGCAGCCCGTTCAGGACGACCGCGAAACCGTGGAATATGCGATTTCGCGCGGCATGCGCTATCGGCTGGTGCGCGTCAGCATCAGCGGCAATCGTTATTTCGATACCGGCACCATTCGCGACCGCATGTTCATGCAGCCGGCCGGATTTCTGGTCCTCCGCCACGGCCGCTACAGCGAGGCGTTCCAGCGCCGCGACGAACAAAGCATCGCAAACCTGTACGCGTCCAACGGATTTCGCGACGCCAAGGTCACCACGGAAGTCAGCAAGGATGTGCGCGGGCGGACCGGAGACATCGCCGTTACGGTTCGTATCGACGAAGGCTCACAGTGGCTGGTGAGTGATCTGGCTATCCAGGGCCTAACGCAATTCAAAGCGCCTGATCTCCCCGGACTCGCCTCTTCGGCCGGTCAGCCGTTTTCCGAGTTAAATGTTGCGAACGACCGCGAGACCTTGCTCAGCTTCTACTACACGCGCGGTTTTCCCAAAGCCGACTTCAAGGCCTCCTGGCGCACGGTGAGGCCGGACCGCGTGAGCCTGGTTTACGACATTACGGAAGGCCGCCGCGAGTATGTTCGGGACGTGCTGACCTCGGGGCTCAAAGTCACGCGTCCCAGCGTGGTGGACAAAGTCATGACCATCAGACCCGGCGATCCGCTATCGCCTATCGAGCAGACTGACATCCAGCGCAATCTCTACGATCTCGGCGTCTTCGCCAACATCGACACGGCCATCGAAAATCCGGACGGCGACGCGGACCACAAATACGTCCTGTATCATTTTGACGAGGCCAATCGCTATACGTTCTCGGTGGGATTCGGCGCGATCCTGGCGCAATTTGGAACGCCCAATAGCACTTCGCTCGCGGCGCCGGGAGGAACCACCGGGGTCAGCCCAGAAGGATCCATCAGCGTCAGCCGCTTGAATTTCCTCGGCCTGGGTCACACTGTAAGCTTGCAAGCCGCCTACTCCACCATCGAGAAGCGGGCCGCACTCACTTACACCCAACCGCGATTTCTGGGCGACCAGGGCCAGACGTTGACCTATTCGCTGCTTTACGACAACACGCTGGACGTCCGGACTTTTGCCGCGCGGCGTGAACAAGCCTCCGTGCAGCTCTCGAAGAAATTCTCGAAAAGCCTGACGGGCCTGTTCCAGGCTTCCTACCGCTCGGACTCCGTGAGCGACATCGTCATCCCGGTTCTGCTGGTGTCTCAATTTCTCCAGACCGTCCGGCTGGGCATCCTCTCGGGCAGTTTCGTCCAGGACCGGCGCGATAATCCCGCTAATCCGCATCATGGCATGTACAACACCGGAAACTTCGAGCTGAGCGGAAAATTTTTCGGATCGCAGCGCAGCTTCGCGCGCGCGCTGCTCCGCAACGCCACGTATTATTCGCTGGGCAAGAACTGGGTGCTTGCGCGCCAGACGCAATTCGGAGTGATCGTGCCGTTTTCGCCGCCGGCCGGCATCGACGCTCAGGAATCCGTCCCGTTGCCGGAGCGCTTCTACGCCGGCGGCGCCGATTCGTTGCGCGCGTTCCCCTTCAATGAAGCCGGCCCGCGCGATACCGGCGCGCCGCTCGTGCCAGGCGGCCCCACGTCCGAACCCACCGGCTTTCCCCTCGGCGGCAATGCGCTTTTCATCAATAACGTTGAACTCCGTTTCCCTTTCATAGGCGAAAATATTCAAGGCGTGTTCTTCCACGATATGGGCAACGTCTATTCCAGCCTCAGCGCGATTTCGTTCCGTTTCCATCAGAATAACGAGCAAGACTTCGACTACATGGTCCACGACGTGGGATTCGGCGTGCGCTACAAGACGCCCGTGGGCCCGCTGCGCGTGGATCTGGCCTACAGCATCAATCCGCCGCACTTCGTCGGCTTCTCTGGAACGCCCGCCGAGATATTGAACTGCAACCCCAACAAGCCCCTTTCCCAGCTTCCCGGCTATTGCGCCAGTACGCCGCAAAGCATCAGCCATTTCCAATTCTTTGTTTCGATCGGGCAAACTTTTTAGCATGCGCGGTATGTGTGCGATCTTGGGACTTTCGACCATCCTCTCCGGCGCCGTGGTTCTCGATCGCATCGCGGTCATCGCCAGTGGTCACGTTATCAAGCTGAGCGACATCGACCGCGACATCCGCCTCACCGATTTTCTCAACCGCGTAACGCTCGAATTCAATGCCGTCACCCGGCGGGCGGCCGCCGAACGCCTCATCACGCAGCAGCTCATCCGCGATGAAATCGTCAGCGGCGGCTATCTGCGCGCGCCCGAGTCCCAAGGCGTACAGTTGGAATCCCAGCTGCGCCGCGACCGGTTCGGCAGCTCCGAGCAACGCTTTCGCCAGGCCTTGCAGAGCTACGGCCTAACGGAAGACGAATTGCAAACGCAACTGCTGTGGCAGATTACCGTGCTTCAGTTCATCGACCAACGCTTCCGCGGAGGCGTCGTGGTCACGAATGAAGACGCCCGCGACTTTTACGACGAGCACTACGCCGAGCTGCAGCAGCAGTATCCCAAAGACAACAGTCTGGAAGCCCTGGAGCCGAAGATTCTGAAAATGCTGGAGGAGCAGGCTGTCGATCGCGCGTTCAATGAATGGTTGGACGAAGCGCGCAAGAACGCAAAGGTGGAGTTCAAGGATAAAGCGCTGGCGGAGGGCGCTGGGAAATGAGCCGGCCTCTGAGAATCGTGCGCAACATCGCGATTGCGCTCGCGGCGCTGATCGTCACACTTGCCATTGCGGCCATCCTGATCATCCGCTCTCCATGGTTCCAGAACTATCTCAAGCGGACAATTGTCGCTTCCGTCGAAGACAGCACGGGTGGACGCGTCGAGATCGGGACGTTGCACTTCAATTGGACAAACCTCAGCGCCGTGGCGACGAACCTCGTCATTCATGGGACGGAGGACGCGGGCTCGGCGCCGCTGGCGAGTGTCGCCCGTGTCGAGGTGGATCTACGGCTGTTCCCGAGCCTGCATCATCTCTATGAGATCGCTTATCTCGGCATGGATCGCCCTCAAGCGAACGTGGTCGTGTATGCGGACGGCCGCACCAATTTCCCAACGCCCAGGCAAAAATCGAATGTGGATCCGCTCCAGACCGTCGTCGATCTCGCGATCGGGCGTTTTGAGCTCAGCGACGGCTTGCTCGCGCTCGCGGCCCAGAAGCATGAGCTGAACGTGCGCGGAACCAACTTTCGCGCCCAGCTCTCCTTCAATACACTCACTCAGCAGTATCGCGGACAGATGTCACTGGAACCGGTCTACGTGGTTTCGGGCCGGAACACGCCCGTGAATTTCACCGTC
>JASIGB010000694.1:0-7041 GCA_030045355.1 Bryobacteraceae bacterium | reverse complement strand
CGCGCCATGTCCATCAGCGCGTCGGCGCCCAGCAAGAGCGCGACGCCCGAGAGCGGCAGCCCGAAGGTCGCCAGCGTCCCGGCCAGGATCACTAGCGACGCGCGCGGCACCGCCGCCACGCCCTTGCTCGTCAACATTAGGGTTAGCATCATCATGAGCTGCTGGCTGAGCGTCATGTGAACACCTGCCGCCTGTGCCACGAACACTGACGCCATGGAAAGATACAGCGTGCTGCCGTCCAGGTTGAAGCTGTAGCCGGTGGGCAAAACGAACGCGACGATGTGCGCCGGCACGCCCATCCGCTCCATATTTTCGAGCGCGAGCGGCAGCGCGGCCTCGCTCGAAGCCGTCGAGAACGCGATGGCAAACGGTTCGCGCGCTGCCCGAATGAACGGCCCAATCGGAATTCGTGCGATCACCGCTACCGCGCCCAGCACCACGAACACGAAAATCGCGAGCGTGCCGTACAGCGCGAGGATCAGCTTTCCGAGGCCCAACAAAACGCCCAAACCTTTGCTGCCGATGGTCACCGCCATCGCCGCTCCTACGCCGAACGGCGCCAGATACATCACGTATTTCGTGTAGCGGAACATCACTTCGGAAAGCGCCTTGCAGAACGAAACTACGGGAGCGGCTTTCTCTCCGATGCCTGCGCACGCGGCACCAAACAAAAACGAAAAGACGACGATTTGGAGTACATCACCCTTCGCCATGGCATCGACTACGCTCGCCGGAAAAGTATGTTCGAGGGTGCCGGATAGCGTCGGACTTGTTTGCACCAGCCCCGTTTCAGCCGCCGTGCGTTCCAGCGTCATGCCCGCGCCCGGCCGCACGAGATTCACAGCGCCCAATCCGAGCGCCAGCGCGATCGTTGTCAGAACCTCGAAATAAACGATGGCCTTCAACCCAATCCGCCCCATGGTTTTGACGCTTCCCGTCCCAGCGATGCCGTAAACCAGGGTGCCGAAGATCAGCGGCGCGATGATGGATTTGATCAAGCGCAGGAAAACGTTCGCTACGCCCGACATCCACTCGGCTTTGCCCGCATCCGGAAAAGCCGCGCCGATGGCGACGCCGCCCACCATAGCGATGAAGATCCAGGCCGTGAGCGACAGCCTTCTCAACGCTCTCCCCACTTCAATTTTTCGCGCAAAACGTCGAAGAAGAACAGCTTCGGCGGACGGATCAGATGAACATGATTTTGCGAACTGCGGCAGACCACGCGATCGTTTTCGGCGAGCGGTTCGCCCACCTGGCCGTCGATGGTGAGATATAGCTCCTTGTGCGAGGCCTTGCAGATAACCTCGATCACGCTCGAATCAGGCACCAGCACCGGGCGGTTAGTGAGCATGTGCGGGCACACGGGCGTGATGCAAATGGCCTTGACGGCGGGGAACACAATCGGCCCGCCGGCCGAAAGCGAATAAGCCGTGGAGCCGGTGGGCGTCGCGATAATGAGCCCGTCCGCTTTGAACGTGCTGACGAACTGGCCGTCGACGTACGTCTCCAGGTCGATCATGCGCGCGATTTGGGTCTTGCTGATGACAATGTCGTTCAAGGCTTCATAGGTTGCGACGGTCTTGCCTTCGCGCACCACGTCGCCGTGCAGCATTCGCCGTGGGACCACGCGCTGTTCGCCGGCCAGCGTGCGTTCGAGCTCCGGATAGAGTTGGTCCAGCGTGATCGCCGTGAGAAAGCCCAGGCCCCCGAGGTTGACCGGAAGAATCGGGATTTCCCGGCCGCCGACGGCGCGTGCGGCCGCGAGCAGGGTGCCGTCGCCGCCCAGCACGATCACTAATTGCGCGCCATCGGGCACACGCTCGCGAGCAAGCCCGTCCTCCATCCCCAGGTAGCGTGAGGACTCGTGATCCAAGCGCGTTTCGATGCCGCGCTGCTTCCACCAAGCCACCAGCTCCGTCAGGATCGCGGAAGCGTGCGGAATGCCGGGCTTCGAAATTACGCCGACTACTTTAATGTCGGGCATATTTTAATGCTGCGCATGCAGCAGGAACTCCCGGTTGCCTTCAGCGCCCAGGATCGGCGAAGGAATGATCTCGGTTTGAAAGCCCAGCGCCTGGACGGCGCGCTCGACGCGCTGGCACGCCAGTTGATGCAGTGCAGGATCGCGAATAATCCCTCCTTTGCCGACTTGGTCGCGGTCTAATTCAAACTGCGGTTTTACCAGGATAACCATTTGGGCGTCGCGGGCGAGCAAACCGGCTATCGCCGGTAAGATCATTGTGATGGAGATGAAACTGACATCGCAAACCGCCAGCCCGACGGGCTCGGGAACCTGTTCGCAGGTAAGATAGCGCGCATTCACTTGTTCCTGGACCACGACGCGTGGATCGTTGCGCAGTTTCCAGTCGAGCTGGCCGGTCCCAACGTCGATGGCGTAGACGCGCGCCGCGCCGCGCTGGAGCAGGCAATCCGTGAAGCCGCCGGTGGAAGAGCCGATATCGAGACAGATTTTTCCCGTGACCGCAATGCCGAAGTGATCGAGAGCAGCTTCGAGTTTCAAACCACCGCGGCCGACGTAGCGCGGTTGCGCGAGCAATTCGATATGGGCCCCCGCATCGATAGTAGCCCCGGCTTTGCCGGCCTTTTGGCCGTTCACCAGCACCTGCCCGGCGAGAATAAGCGCGTGCGCTTTTTCGCGCGACTCGGCCAAGCCCCGTTCGACCACCAGAACATCCAGACGCTTGCGTGTTTCAGGCACCTCTTTGCCCGCGGGGTCTCTTAGGCACGCCTATGCACGATAAAATCGGCGATCTGGCGCAGGCGTTCGGCGCGCTCGTCGAAAGGCGTCAGCGCCAGATGTGCCGCCCGCCGCTCCTCTTCGGCCATCTCGCGCGACCGCTCCAGGCCGTAGACCGCTGGAAACGTGATCTTGTGTTGTTGCGCGTCCTTGCCGGCGGTTTTGCCCAGCGCCTCCGAGGATTGCTCCACGTCCAGAACGTCGTCGACGATCTGAAACGCCAGGCCGACGTGTTTGCCGTAGCACGACAAAGCGCCCAGTTGCTCGTCGCCGGCGCCCGCGTATATCGCGCCCATGCGCAAGCTCGCGCGCAGCAGTGCACCGGTCTTCGCGCGATGGATGGTTTCGAGCAGCGCCGCGTGCGGATGCTGCCCCTCACCTTCCAAATCGCAAACTTGGCCGCCAATCATGCCGCCCACCGTGCCGGCGGCGGTAGCGAGCTCGGCGATGAGCGCCACTTTGCGTTCGGCCGCGCAATCCATTTGCGCCAGCACCTCAAACGCGAGCGTCAGCAGCGCGTCGCCGGCCAGTATCGCGATGGCATCGCCGAAAACTTTGTGGCATGTGGGGACACCGCGCCGCAGATCGTCGTTGTCAAGCGCGGGCAGGTCGTCATGAATTAGCGAGTAGGTGTGAATCAGCTCCAGCGTCGAAGCACACGATTCGATGCCCCATGGCGAATCCGACACCGCCTCCGCCGCCGCCATGCACAAGATGGGGCGAATGCGTTTGCCGCCCGCGAACAGGCTGTAGCGCATCGCCTTGTGAATGGACTCGGGCAGCGTGGTCTCGCGCGGCACCCAACGCTGCAAAGCCTCGTCCACGCGCGTCTGCTGCCGTGCAACGTATTCGGATAATGTCATGCTTTTTCCGGACGGAACGGTTCGGCCTGAACTTTGTCGCCCTTGCGGATCAGCAGTTCGATGCGCGTTTCGGCTTCTTCCAATTGCTTGCGGCAGGCTTCGCTCAACTGCATTCCTTTTTCGAACAGCTCGAGCGCGCGCTCCAGCGGCAACTCGCCGCTCTCCATTTCCTTCACGATCAGCTCGAGCTGCTGCAATCCGTTCTCGAAGCTGGCCGCGGGCTTTTCTTCAGGCCTGGCCGGAGGCTTGTCTTCAGGCATCGATCCATTCTAGCCCGCCCCCTCACGGTTGCGGCTCAGCTATCATTGCCGCCATTGCACCGTGGAGCGACTGATCTCGTCGATCGACCGTGCCCCGCACTGCCTCATGATGAGTTGAAACTCCGCGTTCAGGATTTCGATCACCTTTTCCACGCCCGCTTGCCCGAAGGCCGATAATCCCCAGATGTAGGGACGCCCGATCCCCACAGCGCGCGCACCGAACGCCAGCGCTTTGTACACATCCGAGCCGCGGCGGATGCCTCCGTCCACCATCACCGGGATGCGGCCTGAGACCGCGTCCACCACTTCGGGCAAGCACTCGATGGTGGCGCGATCTGTTTCGGTGGCTCGGCCGCCGTGGTTCGAAACCAGGATGCCATCCACGCCATGCTCCACGCACAGCCGCGCGTCTTCGCGAGTCTCGATGCCTTTGAGCACCAGTTTCATTTTCGTGGCCTTCTTCAGGCGATCGACGTTTTCCCAAGTGAACGCGGGCGAATTCATCACCACACTTTTCATGTCCAGCCCGGCGAACATCGGCCGGTTAACGATGGCGCCGAACGGCTCGCCATGACAGCTTGCGCATTCCCGATCGTCGATGCGGCGGTAACGGGACGCCATTTCCGTGTTCCGGCCGCCCAAAAGATCGATGGTCCACGCAACCACCGGACAGCCGGCATCCTCGGCGCGCTTCACGATCCTTTCGGTGTAGCCCCAGTTGGACACCGCGTAGAGCTGGAACCAGACCGGTCCGCCGCGCGCTTTGATCACGTCCTCCACGCTGTGCGACGTTACTGTGGAGAGGATCTGGAGCGCCTTCTTTGATCGCGCGGCGCGGGCCACGGCGATTTCGCCTTCGGAGTGAAACATTCCTTGGGCACCGACCGGGCAAAGAAAAATGGGGCTGTCCCAGGCGGCGCCGAATAGTTCCACGCGCGTGGAGATTTTGCTCACGTCTACCAATTTGCGCGGCCGAAGCTGGATGCGCTTGTACGTTTCGTGATTGATGTCGCGCGTGAAATTGTCGTCGACTCCGGAAGCCATGTAGCCCCAGTGCGCGGCGGGCAGCGCTTTACGCGCCGCGGCCTCGAAGTCCATCACATCGAGCGCGTCTTTGGGATCGGCGAGCACTTCGTCCAGGGTGTGCGTCTGCCACGCACGCGCGGGCAGCGACGCGAACAGGGGGCTGGCGGCAAGGAACTGGAGAAACTTGCGACGGTTTCGCAAGGTGTGCAATGGAAGCGGAGAAGATGGCCACGGTGTCATGCCTGGACATTTTATTACGATCCGCGCATCAACATCAGGGTCCCGCATCCGCCGCGGGCCATTACGTTCTCTTACGATTTTGCAGTGGTGCGCGGACACGTGTTCCGTGTAACCATAAGACAGATGGTTCGGTCCATAGGGTTATGGCCGCGGGGAATTCTTGAGTGGAGGATGATTGAAGTTTCGTCTTGACAAGATTCACCGCGCCCTGGTTGCAGCATTCCTGACGGTTTCTTCCTTTTCTGTATCCTTGGTTCTGGCTCAGTCTCCTGCATCGCAGCCCGCGCCGTTGGCGAACGCGGATCCGCTCGCCACGGGACTGCCGGATGACCGTATTTTCGGCGTGATCCCTAACTTTCTTACGGTCGAAAACCCGGAGCCCAACGTCCCGCCTCTTACCGTAAAGCAGAAGTTCGTCCTGTTCGCCAAGGAGACCTTTGATCCGTTCACGTTCGCGGAGTCGGCCGCGGGAGCCGGAATTTCGCAAGCCCACAACGGCGATCCCGTCTACGGGCGTGGCTCGGGCGCCTATGCGGACAGGTTTGGGGCGGCATTTACGGACGTGGCGACGCAAAATTTTTTCTCCGATGCGTTGCTCGCGTCCTGGTTCCACGAAGATCCGCGCTACTTCCGGCGCGGGCCGGAATTCAGCTTCTGGTATCGCGTCGGATATGCCATCAGCCGGGTGGTGGTCACGCGCACCGACTCGGGAAAGGATCGATTCAATTTTTCGGGCATTTTGGGAATGAGCATGGGCATCGGGTTGTCGAACGCCTACTATCCCGACCCAAGCGTGAACGGTTCGGAAGTGGCCAGCCGCTTCGGAACTAGCCTGGCGGCTTCAGCGGTGGGCAACCTCCTGCCGGAGTTTTGGCCCGACATCCACGAGAAACTTTTCCGCCATAAGGCGCATCCGCCCGCTGCGGCCCCACCGGCGTCTCCTTCGCCAGGGGACTAAAATAAGGCATGGCAGTACCGCCCATCCCTCCGCCGCTCGCGCAGCTCGGACGGCGGCCGTTTTCGTTTTACCCCGCGATTTTGCACGCGGGCCATAACGAATGGGTGTATCGCAGCGCCACGTGGTCCGAGGTCTTGGTGCGCAATACGAAGACGAACAAGGAAGTTTTCGTGCCGCGCCGTTACCTGGGAGAGGTCTCTCGCGTGGATGCGCCCGTGATGATCGTCGGACTGCTGGCGGAACTGGAGTTCCGGGAAGGCGCGGTCTGGCCGGCGGAGCGGCGGGTGATCGAGATGCCGCGCGCGGTGAACGACTCGCCTCGTCCCCGCGCGCCTCGGTCGTCTGCGTCGCCTGCACCTGTAGTCGGAATCCGCCTGGAGAGCGATCGAAGTTCGCGCGTCGGGCGGGTGGCGGTGGCCGGCGTCGCGCTCGGAATGGCCGGCTGCGTGTTGGCCATCAGCCTGTTTCGTGGCGGTATCCTCGGGGCGCACCTCTTTTATCCCGTGATGGCTCAAGTGGCGTTGCCACTCACACCGGCGGATGATCGCGGCGCGATCGTGCGGGCGCTCGGGCAACCCGCCGAGGACCGCTGGCTTTCGACTACCGAACGCCAGTACGAACTGCTGGCTTATCCGGACCGCAAATTGTACGTGATTCTCGCGGGCAGTGATCGCGCGGACGCGCACTACATCGGAGCGATGGATTGGAACTGGCATCCAGTCCACGGACCCGGCTTCGGGTTGCTGAGGCGCCTGCCCAGGTTTTGAACCGCCGCTCGCTTAGCCCCTTCGCTTAATGCATGCCCGTTTGCGTGCGCGGGTCGAGTAACTCGTTCAGCCGTTCTTCCGGGATTCCGCTCTTCTCGCGCGCCACCTCGCGGACCGTCCGCCGGCTCTGATACGCCTCCTTCGCGATCGCAGCCGCTTTTTCGTAGCC